>JALRJD010000172.1 GCA_023255165.1 Porticoccaceae bacterium
CCTTAATCTGCTGACTGATGGTCGCCTGAGTCATATTTAATTCAGCGGCCGCGAGGGTAAAATTGAGATGCCGTGCGGAGGCTTCGAATGCGCGCAGCCAGTTGAGTGGGGGCAGTCTTTTTTTCATTGTTTTATACCCTGAAATTATCCGGCAACGCTGTCAGGACCGTCGATCAGTGAGCCCAGTTCGGCTGCCGCTGCATGCAGGATATCACTATAGTCGAGCAATTGGTCGAGGCTTTTACGCAGCACCGGCGCGTGGATAAACAGGCAGGCGCAGAGCCGCTTTTCACTGTCGTGAATCGGCACAGAAACGCCGACCATACCGTCGACAAACTCTTCGTTATCGGTACCGATTTTGCTGTTTTTGCCGGCGCTCAGAGTTGCCTCCAATTGCGCGGCATCGACAATGGTGTTGCGCGCGTACTGACGCAGGGGCAGATGGTTAATGATTTTCTGGCGCCGTTGCTTTGGCAGCGAGCTGAGATAGAGCTTGCCGCTGGCGGTGCACCAGGTGGGCGTATGGCTGCCAACCTGCAGATTGAGTTGCAGCGGCCAGTCTGACTGCACGCGATCGTAATAGATCATCTCGCTGCCATTGGGAATGGCGATGCCACAGGTCTCGCCAATCTGTTCAGTAAGCTGCTTCAGAATCGCCCGTCGCGCGGCGCTAAAACGTTCGCTGTGCAACACGCCCCAGGCGACGCCATGCATGCGCAGGCCGGGCACAATCAGGCCGCGCATATTGGTCTGCACATAGCCGTCGGCTTCAAGCTGGCTGAGCAGTCGGTGAATACTTGGTTTGGGAATATCCAACAGGCAGGCGAGGTCGGCTGGCGACAGCGGTCGCTCAGCCTTGGCCACCGCTTCGATAATCGCCATCACCCGACTGATGGTGGAGCCTTTTTCTCTGGCACCGGTTTCCATAGGCGTCACTCTTCCTTCAAACTTAACTCATGGTTGGCATGGAGAACTGCGCACCTTCACGTACACCGGCCGATGGCCAGCGCTGGGTGATGGTTTTGCGCTTGGTATAAAAGCGCACGCCATCCGGACCGTAGGCGTGAAGATCGCCAAACAACGAACGTTTCCAGCCACCAAAGCTGTGGTAGGCAACCGGTACCGGCAGCGGAATATTGATGCCGACCATGCCAACCTGAATATGATCCGAGAAATAGCGTGCCGCTTCACCATCACGGGTGAAGATACAGGTGCCATTGCCGTATTCGTGCGCATCGATCAAATCCATCGCTGCCTGCATGCTGTCGACGCGAATTACCTGCAACACCGGGCCAAAGATCTCGGCTTTGTAGCTTTCCATGAGGGGGGTGACGCGGTCGATCAAGGTGCCACCAACAAAAAAGCCGTTTTCATGACCACTGACATTGGCTTTGCGGCCATCGACTACAATCTCGGCGCCCTGCTGCTCAGCGCTGTCGATATAGCCAATGACCTTGTGCTGGTGCTGTTGGGTAATCACCGGGCCAAAGTCATTGTTGCTGTCATTGAATGGCCCCACCTTTAACGCTTCCATGGCGCTTTTCATCTTGCTGACCAGCGCATCGCCGGCGGCTTCGCCAACCGCCACCGCAACCGATAGCGCCATGCAACGCTCACCGGATGAGCCAAAGGCCGCGCCGAGTAGCTGATTGACGGCGTTATCCATATCCGCATCGGGCATCACAATAGCGTGGTTTTTGGCGCCGCCCAGCGCTTGGCAGCGTTTGCCATTGGCGTTGGCGGTGCTATAGATATATTCCGCAATCGGGGTTGAGCCTACAAAGCTGACCGCCTTGATGCGCTCGTCGTGGAGTAAAGTGTCGACGGCTTCTTTATCGCCGTTGACCACATTCATCACGCCATCGGGCAGCCCGGCCTCTTTCAGCAGTGAAGCGATAAACAGGGTTGAACTGGGGTCGCGCTCGGAGGGCTTCAGGACAAAACAGTTGCCGCAGACAATCGCCATCGGATACATCCACAGTGGCACCATGGCGGGGAAGTTAAACGGGGTGATGCCGGCCACCACGCCGAGCGGCTGAAACTCACTCCAGGAGTCGATGCCGGGGGCGACATTTCTGCTGTGTTCACCTTTTAACAATTCCGGGGCGCCACAGGCATACTCAACATTTTCGATACCGCGCTGCAGCTCGCCGGCAGCGTCGTGGGAAATTTTGCCATGCTCTTCACCAATCATCCGGCAGATTTTATCGGCATTTTGCTCGAGCAGATCTTTAAATTTAAACATCACCCGCGCGCGCTTGATAGGCGGCGTGTTGCGCCATTCGGGGTAGGCCGCCTGAGCTGCGGCGATCGCTGCTTCAACGGTGGTTTTGGAGGCCAGTGCGACCTGCCTGCTGACTTCCCCTGTGGATGGATTGTAAACATCCTGAGTGCGCTCGCCCGCGGCGGTTATTTGACCGTTAATAAGATGTCCGACTGTAGCCATAATAATTTCCTGCAAAAAAATATAAAAAAGTTAAAAAAATAATAGAGCCTTTAAAACGTCGCTGTTACCAAAGCGCTTTGTAGATGTCGATAATCTCGGCGGCGCTCGGCACCCGCGGATTATTGCCCGGCGAACCCGATGCCAATGCCTGCTC
>JALRJD010000176.1 GCA_023255165.1 Porticoccaceae bacterium
TCGGGTCGGTGCGCAGCTTATGCCAGGCGCCAGAGAGAGTCATAATGCCGTTGATCATGCCGCCCCAGGAGGGCGCCAGCAGCAACAGCGACATCACCATACCCAAACTCTGGGCCCAGTCCGGCAGTGTTGAATAATGCAGATGGTGGGGGCCGGCCCAGATATAGATGGCGATCAAGGCCCAGAAGTGCACAATCGACAGACGGTAGGAATATACCGGCCGCTCCGCCTGCTTTGGCACAAAGTAATACATCATGCCGAGAAAGCCGGCGGTCAAAAAGAAGCCCACGGCGTTGTGCCCATACCACCACTGCACCATGGCATCGATGGTGCCCGGATAAATCGAGTAAGACTTAAACAGGCTGACCGGCACCGCCAGACTGTTGACTATATGCAGCATGGCAATGGCAATAATAAAGGCGCCGAAAAACCAGTTGGCAACATAAATATGCTCTACCCGACGCTTGATAATGGTGCCAAAAAACACCACCGCATAAATCACCCAGACCAGC
Organism: Porticoccaceae bacterium; assembly: GCA_023255165.1. GTDB lineage: Bacteria > Pseudomonadota > Gammaproteobacteria > Pseudomonadales > Porticoccaceae > HTCC2207. The sequence goes on from JALRJD010000176.1 coordinate 513, forward strand.
GCAATTAAAATATCGATCGGCCACTCCAGCTCGGCGTACTCTTTGGCCGAGGTCAGCCCCAATGGCAAAGTGATAGCCGCCGCGACAATAACCAGTTGCCAACCCCAAAAGGTAAAGGCCGCCAGACGATCGGAGAATAGCGGTGCCTGAGAGGTGCGCTGCACTACGTAATAACTCGAGGCAAACAGCGCGCAACCGCCAAAGGCGAAGATAACCGCATTGGTGTGCAGTGGTCGCAGGCGTCCAAAGTGCAGCCAGGGGCCGACATTTAGCTCCGGCCAAACCAGCTGTGCAGCAATGATGACCCCCACCAGCATGCCAACCACGCCCCAGACCACAGTCATGATGGCGAACTGTTTGACGACTTTATTGTTGTATGCGGGCACCGCAGCGGAATGATGTTGATCACTCCCGGGAGGCGTTTGCACGGTGCCGGGAGAATTTTGATGGCTCTTAGCCTGGTAAATCATAGCCGTTCCCTGAGACTTATTACTTTATCGTTCATCAGACGCGGGCAAGCCAATACGCCTTCGACAAAAGCATAGACAGTTTTATCGCTATTCGCTGAAACAGGTAGCAGAGGGATTGGGGGTTTTTGGTCGAGTTGATTTAGATCAATAACAAAAAATCTCTGCCATCCGGACGGACAGCAGAGATTTTTGATTGGCGGCTTGCAACAACATTGGCGACGCGAAACAACGAGGTCGTTGCAGTTTATTTACTTAAGGTCGCGCCCACGGTTGGCGGCAATGCGCAGGCGCAGTGCGTTGAGTTTGATAAAGCCCTCGGCATCAGCCTGATTGTAGGCGCCGCCATCATCGTCAAAGGTGGCGATATTGGCATCAAACAGACTGTCGGTGGCCGACTGACGACCAACAACACTGACATTGCCTTTATAGAGCTTAACCCGGACATCGCCATTGACCACTGCCTGGCTCTGATCAATCGCCGCCTGCAGCATGGTTCGCTCTGGCGACCACCAGTAACCGTTGTAAATCAACTTGGCGTAGCGCGGCATCAGCTCATCTTTCATATGTGCCACTTCGCGATCCAGGGTTAGTGATTCAATTGCGCGGTGCGCTTTCATCATCACTGTTCCCGCCGGTGTTTCATAACAGCCGCGAGACTTCATACCGACATAGCGGTTCTCAACTATATCGAGACGGCCAACGCCATTGGCGCCGGCGACTTTATTGAGATGCTCGATAACCGTGGCGGGTGACATGGCGGTGCCATCGATGGCGACAATGTCGCCTTTTTCGTAGCTGATAGTCAAATAGGTTGGCTGATCGGGGGCCTGTTCGGGCGAGACAGTCCAGCGCCACATATCTTCTTCGGCCTCGGACCAGGGATCTTCCAGATTGCCGCCCTCGTAGGAGATATGCAGCAAGTTGGCGTCCATGGAGAACGGCGATTTTTTACCGCGTTTCATCTCAACCGGAATATTGTGCTTTTCGCAGTATTCCATCAGTTTGTCTCGGGAGTTCAGATCCCACTCACGCCAGGGTGCAATAACCTTGATGCCGGGCTTTAACGCATAGGCGCCGAGTTCAAAACGCACCTGGTCATTGCCCTTGCCGGTGGCGCCATGGGAAATGGTATCGGCGCCGGTTTCGTTGGCAATTTCAATCAATCGCTTGGCGATCAGCGGGCGCGCAATTGAGGTGCCGAGCAGATACTCGCCCTCGTAAATGGTATTGGCGCGAAACATTGGGAAGACAAAGTCGCGGGCGTATTCTTCGCGCAGGTCATCAATATAAATTTCTTTTACGCCCAGTGCTTCGGCTTTGGCGCGCGCGGGTTCAACCTCTTCGCCCTGGCCAATGTCGGCGGTAAAGGTGACGACTTCGCACTGATACTCTTCCTGCAACCATTTGACGATAACGGAGGTATCCAGTCCGCCGGAGTAGGCTAAGACAACTTTGTTTACTGATGACACGTGACTAAATCCTTTGCTGGAGAAAACAAGGCGGCGATTTTACCCTAACGGAATACGTTTTAGTATTGGTTAAATAGGCAATGCTGACGCGCGCTGGTTATTCAGGCTGGCTATTTAAGCGCACTGATCTCAGCGCGATTAAACAGCAGACCACCGCCAGCACTGAAGCTGTCCAGCTCCGCCTGATTAGGAAAGCTGTAATAACCAATCGCGCCCTGCTGAGGTTGCCGGTTGATAACCTGCCCCGACGCCAGCTCGCCCACTGCCTGCAAAATCTGCTGACAGCCTGCGGTGTACAGATTGAGCACATTGAACAGGTAGGATTTTTCGCGCTGCAGCGGAATCCGCGCGATGGAAATAATATCGCCATTGTCGATGCCACCATCCTGAATAAAGTGCAGCGTGGAGCCGATTTCGGGCTCGTTGTTTTGCATCGCTCTAAAGGTCGCCATCACACCGCGATAAGTGGGCAGCACCCCGGAGTGCAGATTGATCACACCCAACCGTGGCAGAGCAATAATCGGCTCGCGGATAATCAACCCAAAGCGCAGCGAGATAATCAGATCGGGTTCGGTTGCCGCGATTCGGGCAATACCCTCGGCGCCATTGACCCGATTATTCAGATCGACAAATCCCTGCAGACTGCTGCCCGCCCTTTGCGCCAGCTGATCAAAACTGGCGCGGCCATCGTTGAGCAGCTCTTTTTCAAAGGCGGCCAGATCCATTAACGGCTGCGGCAGGCTGTGGTCACGGCCTACTTTTTCCGAGAGAAATATCGACAGTCGGTGATCGCCAAGCCCTTCGATCAGACGACCCAGCGCTATATGGCTGGCGAGATCGCGATTGGTTAACAAGGTTATATTCATAGAGAATTTTAAAGTCTTGGTTGGGAGCCGCTGGTGGCTCATAGCAAAGTGCCGTCAGTGTGTCGCAATTAAACGCCGTCAGCGTGTCGTCATTAAAAGCCTTTAGCGTCTCGTCATTAAAAGCCGTCAGCGGCTTGTAATAAAAAGCCTTTAGCGTCTCGTAATTAAAAGCCAGCGCGCGAGTTTTTCACAAAAACTGTTATGAGACCACCGTTTCCGGTAGCATTCACCATCAACTGCGGACACAGCCTCAATGAATCAACTGACACTTATCCAGCCAGACGACTGGCATCTGCATTTGCGTGACAACGCTGTGCTGGCTTCAACAGTGCCCGCTGCCGCACGAGGCTTTGGCCGTGGCATTATTATGCCCAATCTACTGCCACCGGCGACTACAGTTGCCCAGGTCTCAGCTTATCGAGACCGCATTCTGGCGCAGCGCCCCGCGGGCTCAAGCTGGGAACCACTGATGGTTCTCTATCTCACCGACAATACCAGCAGCGATGAAATTCGTGCCGCCAAAGACTCTGGGTTTATCCATGGCTGCAAATATTATCCAGCCGGGGCCACCACCAACTCGGACTCGGGTGTAACCAATCTTACCAATATCGACAAGGTGCTCGAGACCATGCAGGAAGTCGGCATGGTGCTGCAGTTGCATGGTGAAGTCACCGCCGCCGATATTGATATTTTCGATCGCGAAGCGGTGTTTATCGACCGTCATCTTCGCGGCCTGGCTCAACACTACCCCGAATTAAAAATTATTCTTGAACATATCACCACCCAACAGGCAGCGGAATTTGTCGCTGCCGCGGGTGACAATATTGCCGCGACCATTACGCCCCAGCACCTGCTGTTTAACCGCAACCATATGTTGGTCGGCGGCATTCGCCCCCATCTATTCTGCCTGCCGATTTTAAAGCGCGATATTCATCAGCAGGCGCTGATTGCCGCGGCTATCAGCGGCAGCCCCAAGTTTTTTCTCGGCACCGACTCCGCGCCCCACGCCCAGGACAAAAAAGAGAGTGCCTGCGGCTGCGCCGGTTGCTTTAGCCACCATGCGGCGATTGAACTCTACGCTCAGGCCTTTGACGAGGCCGGTGCGCTGGACAAGCTCGAGGGCTTTGCCAGTCTGTATGGCGCCGACTTCTACGGCCTGCCACGAAACAGCCAAACCATTACATTGCTGCGCCAACCCTGGCAGCTGCCCGCATCGATTCCGTTTGATGATTCACAGTTGATTCCTCTCGGCGCCGGTACCACGCTAAACTGGAAACTGGATCAATAATGGATATCCCTGCCATGACCTCTGAGACTCAGAGTGACGAGACCGAAAACAGTATCGGCCAACGCTTTCGCGGCTTTTTGCCAGTGGTTGTGGATGTTGAAACCGGTGGCTTTAATTCACGCACCGATGCATTGCTGGAAATTGCCGCGGTGATTCTGGAGATGGATGCCCAGGGCAATCTGCAAATCAAAGAGAGCTACAGCAAAAATATTGACCCTTTTCCTGGCGCTGTAGTCGAGAAAGCGGCGCTGGAATTTACCGGCATTGATATTTTTGATCCGGATCGTATGCCGGAAGAGGAAGGTGAAGCGCTGAGGGATATCTTCCGTCCAATTCGTCAGGAGATCAGCGCCACCGGTTGTACCCGTTCAGTGATGGTCGCGCACAACGCCCATTTTGATCTCGGCTTTGTCAATGCGGCGGTCAATCGCAATCAGATCAAGCGCAACCCATTCCACCCATTTTCCTGCTTTGACACCTCGACGCTGGCCGGTCTGGCCTATGGTCAGACCGTGCTGGCTAAAGCCTGCCAGGCGGCGAACATGGCGTTTGATAACCGCGACGCCCACAGCGCACTCTATGATGCGGTGAAAACCGCGGAGCTGTTCTGCGGTATTGTTAATCGGTGGAAAGCCCTTGGCGGCTGGCCCGGCAGCGAAGAATAGAGAGCCTTTAGCGGCTGAGCCGGCGGTTTATAAAAATCAAACCCAAATACAATCAGCTTTTCCGGTCAATCCAGAAATCAGCCTTATCAATGCCCAGCTTGCGCGGATCAAACTGCGGATCAACGCCATCGCGCAACTGCTGCTCGTAATCTGTCAACGTCGCCAGTGCGGGGCGCTGTAAAATAATAATCGCGATAATATTCAGCCAGGCCATCATACCAACGCCAACATCACCCAGCGCCCAGGCCAGATCGGCGCTCTTGATACCGCCGTAAATCACTGAAGAGATCACCATCAACTTAAGCAGGTTGGCCAGCCAGGGGCGGTGCACCTTGCGGTTGATATACATAACATTGGTTTCGGCGATGTAGTAGTAGGCAACAATGGTGGTAAAGGCAAAAAACAGCAGCGCGATGGCCAGCAGATTGCTGCCAAACCCAGGCAGAATGGTATCAAAGGCCGCCTGCACATAGGCCGGGCCGACCTCCACTCCGGGCAAACCCTGATAGAGAAAACCGCCGCTGCCATCTTCAACATTGTAGAGGCCGGTCAGCAAAATCATAAAGGCGGTGGCGGAACAGATCAGCAAGGTGTCCACATAGACCGAAAACGCCTGCACCAAACCCTGCTTGGCCGGGTGAGAGACTTCCGCCGCCGCAGCCGGATGGGGCCCACTGCCCTGGCCTGCCTCGTTGGAATAGACGCCGCGCTTCACGCCCCACTGCACCGCCATACCGATTATCGCGCCATATCCGGCATCGAGACCAAAGGCGCTGCTGACAATCAGCTTAAACACCGCCGGCACCATCTCAATATTGGCGATCACCACGGCAAACGAGATAGCGATATAGCCAGCCGCCATCAGCGGCACTGCGATCTGGGCAAAGTGGGCAATTCGCTTTACCCCGCCGACCACAATCAACCCCAACCCCAGCGCCAACAGACCAGCGGTTACGGCTGCAGGAATATCCCAGGCGGTGTTCATGGCGGCAACGATACTGTTGGCCTGAATACCCGGCAGACAAAAGCCCATGGCAATAACCGTGGCCACTGCAAAGGTCCAGGCATACCATTTTTGGCCCATGGCTTTTTCAATATAATAAGCCGGGCCGCCGCGGTAATTGCCGTTGTCGTCTTTTTCTTTGTATATCTGCGCCAGAGTGGCTTCGATATAGGCAGTCGAGGCGCCGAGAAAGGCCACCGTCCACATCCAGAACACCGCACCAGGACCACCAATCGCGATGGCGGTGGCCACGCCGGCGATATTGCCTGTGCCAACACGCCCCGAGAGCGACATGGCCAACGCCTGAAAAGAGGAGACGCCGGCATCCGAGCTGCGACCTTCAAACATCAGGGCGATCATATGCCCAACATGGCGAATCTGCAGAAAGCGGGTGCGCAACGAGAAGTAGAGTCCGGTTCCCAGACACAGATAGATCAGCGCCGAGCTCCAGATAATGCCATTGAGATAGTTAACAAATGCGTCCACGACCACTCCTTTTATTATTATTTTTTCGTCGCGCGATTGCGGCGTTTATGGGTTGATGCAAGTTACTGCTCTACTGCCGCCTTTTGATCCGCGGCGGCAAACACCGCATCAAGGCTATCGATAAATTCGTCGGCGGATTCCGCCGCGCCAAATTGCAGTGCCGGTATTTCAAGATCCGCGAAGTAATCCGGATAGGCGGAGAACTCGCCCCAGCCACTCATGCGGGCGGTGATACTAACAACAATAATCAACATCACAAAGCCGAACGAGGCGATCCAGCGCTGTCGCGGCAATAGATTGGTTGCCAGCGCGAAATTGGCCGAGAGCAATAGCGCACCGAGGGCAATGGCCACCGGCGGCAGCAGTATCTGCGCGACCGTTGCGCTGCTGAGGTTATAGCCAACCACTCCAATCAACCAGTCGGCCAGGGAATAAACCAACCCTGCCAGCAGCAGCAAACTGTACTGACTGAGAAACTGACTCTCGTGACGCAGGAAACGACCAAGGGCACTCCAGAACAGCGCCAGAAATAACACCACCGCCTGACTGCCGAGAATAAAAAAGATTTTGTTCTTCCACTGCCACTCAACAAAACTGTTGCTGTACAGCGACCCTATATCCAGGACCAGACTAATCACAAACAGTGGCAACCAAACCGACCAGCGGTTCAACTTGCCCACATCCTGTTCAAGACGATGCAGCTCTTTGGCCGCCTCAACCGGTTGGCTATCGGAAAACAGTCTCAGTCTGGTGCGGCCAACTTTGATCTCGGCGCCCTCACCGAGAATGGTTTTGCCGTCACTCTCGTTGTCACTGGAATAAGCTTGCCGGTTTTTTAAAATCTGGACGCCATTGAGACTCTGCAGGTCGGTCAACTGCCAGCCGCCCTCCACCGCATCCAGACGCAAATGCTCTGGGGAAATATGGGCGTCGCCGAGCACCACATCATTCTGGTAACCGCGGCCAATGGTGATGGTGGGCCCTTCGACGCGAAAGTGGTGCTGG
>JALRJD010000179.1 GCA_023255165.1 Porticoccaceae bacterium
TGGTTTCCTCGTGCTTCTTCTCCTGCCTGATCTCTTCGTGCTTCTTCTCTTCCTTCTCTTTTCGAAGAATAAGCTTCATGTGGTATTGGTCGGAGCTATTTTGGTACTTGATCGTGAGCGTAGTTTCTTCTCTGAGCATGCGCTCGTAGTAAGCATAAAATTGCAGGCTGTTAAGTTTATTCGCCTGCAGCCAAAAGAACTGATGTTCGATCACGCCACTATTAAATTTTGCATTTAAATAGATATTATCTTCACTGCGACAGGTGCGGTCGGCACTGAGAAATTGCGCCTTCGGGGAGCTGCTGTTGGAACCGCCCCAGCACTTTAAAAAGGGGCTCAGCTCATCAGCCACCACCGCATCACCCAGCGCCAGCGTCGGCCACTCCGATGCCAACAGTTGAGCAAACTTCTTGTCCTGGTCGGCCAGCAGCTGCTGCCCGATACGCTGCTTGATATCTGCCACCGCAGCGGCTCTCTCAGTGTATTCGGCAATCAAATGCGCCAGCGCCGTAACCGGCACCAGAAAACTGATCTGATTGCCCGCCGTCGAGACATTGATACCTACCACCTGACCGGCGGTATTAAGGGTGGGGCCGCCGCTCATGCCGGGATTCAGCGAACCGGTAAAGTGAACCCGCGGATGATAGCCGGTGCGGTTAATGCCGTTATAGGTGCCGGGCACCACGGTCAGCCCAAGATCAAGCGGGTTGCCCAGCGCATAGACCGGCACACCAATTGGCGGTTCATCCGCAGCCAGCGGCAACACCGAGAGCATCTCCGTGTCGGCCTTAACCAGTGCCAGGTCGTTGATTACATCCACATCAACCAGACTGAGGCTATTGGTCGCGCCATCGGCGCTGAGATATTCGATGCGATATTGGTCCGGCTCGCTGGCCGCCATCTGCACCACATGGTAGTTGGTGGCGATCAGGCCGCTGTTATTGACCACAAAGCCTGAGCCAATAGCGCTTTTGCTGCCGGAGGTAAGATCAATAATCCTGATCTGCAAAATAGCGGCTTTGTTGTCGGCGAAAAGCGTGCGTGCGCTATCGCTCTGCGCCCCACTGTGCAGCGACCAGCCAAGTGAAACAATCAGAATTAAAATGCCGTGGAGGGACGACCCTGTCTTTTTGCTAATGCTCAATCTGGCGTTCCTTTAATAATGCGTCGGTATTCTTTCAGCAGATGCTGGTTATTACAAGGGCGCACCGTCCGATAATGCCCGGCGCGTAGCTATTTGTACGGCAGCCACGGTAAACTAGCGCATTAACAGAACCTATAAAAAACACTGCTGGAATATCCACACCATGTCTGATTCATTCAAAGAAAGTGCGCTCAAATATCACACCCATGCAACACCGGGAAAACTGGAAATTCGCCCCACCAAACCACTGGCCAACAAACGCGACTTGTCATTGGCTTACAGCCCCGGTGTCGCCCATGCCTGTGAGCTGATTGTCGAGAACCCCACAGAAGTCGCCTCGGTTACCGCTCGCGGCAATCTGGTGGCAGTAATCACCAACGGTACCGCGGTATTGGGCCTCGGCAATATCGGCCCCCTCGCCTCAAAGCCGGTGATGGAAGGCAAGGCGGTACTGTTCAAGAAATTTGCCAATATCGATGTCTTCGATATTGAAATTGCCGAAAACGATGTCGACAAGCTGGTGGATATTATCGCCTCGCTGGAGCCGACCTTTGGTGGCATCAACCTCGAAGATATCAAAGCGCCAGAGTGCTTTATGGTTGAGCAGAAACTGCGCGAGCGAATGAAAATCCCGGTCTTCCACGACGACCAGCACGGCACCGCGATCGTTGCCGCCGCCGCCATCTATAACGGCCTGCGTATTGTCGGTAAGACCTTTGAAGAGGTTAAGCTGGTGGTCTCGGGCGCCGGCGCCGCCAGCATCGCCTGTGTCGACCTGTTGGTAAGCATGGGTCTGCAGAAAAAAAATGTGCGCATGATCGACCGCAACGGTGTGATCTACGCCGGTCGCACAGAGGGCATGAACCCATGGAAAGAAGCTTATGCAGTCGAGACCAGCGACCGCACCCTCGACGATGCAATTGAAGGGGCCGACCTGTTTATGGGGCTCTCCGGTCCCGGCGTGTTAAATGGCGAAATGCTGAAAAAAATGGGTGAAAAGCCGATTATTCTCGCCATGTCCAACCCGATCCCGGAAATTATGCCGGAAGAGGCAATGGCCGCGCGGCCAGATGCGATTCTCGCCACCGGACGCTCTGACTACCCGAATCAGGTGAACAACGTTCTCTGTTTCCCGTTTATTTTCCGCGGCGCGCTGGACTGCGGCGCCTCGACCATTAACGAAGAGATGAAAATGGCCGCCGTGCGCGCAATCGCCGATCTTGCCACCATGGAAACCTCTGATGTGGTCGCCGCCGCCTACGCCGATGAAGCACTCAAATTTGGTCCCGAATATCTGATCCCGAAAGCCTTTGATCCACGCTTGATCGAAGTGGTGCCAATGGCCGTGGTCAAGGCCGCCATGGACAGCGGCGTGGCGACGCGACCAATCGAAGACTTTGAAGCCTACCGTCAGACGCTGCACGAGTTTATCAACCAGGCCGGTCTGTTTATGCAGCCCATTATCGAGTTGGCGAAAAAAGCCCCGGCGCGCATTGTCTATGCCGAAGGCGAAAACGACGATGTGTTGATGGCGGTGCAAGCGGTGCTTGACGAGCAGATCGCGAAACCGATTCTTATTGGCCGCCGCGCCGGTATGGAGCAAAAAATCGACCGCCTCGGCCTGCGTATCAACCTCGACACTGATGTCGAAATATTTGAGCCGGCAAACAATGATCGCCATGAACAGTACTCGGCGTTCTATCACGAACAGGTTGGCCGCCACGGTGTCTCGGTTGATGCGGCGCGTAAAATTATGCGCGACGATCAAACCGCCATCGCCGCTGTGATGGTCGCCCGCGGTGAGGCCGATGGCCTGATCTGTGGCAAGGTCGGACGCTTTGATTTCCACTTGCGCGAAATTATGCATCTGCTCGGCCCGGAGAAAAAAGATCAGTTGGTCTCATCCGCGGCAGTGCTGTTGATGCCGGACGGGCCACTGTTTCTCGCCGATACCGCGATGAATATTGATCCCAGCGCCGATGAGCTGGTGAAGATTACCGAGGCGAGCATTGATCTGGTCAAGCGCTTTGGCATCGAACCCAAAGTGGCACTGCTGTCGCACTCCAACTTTGGCACTTCCAATGCCGCCTCTGCTCGCAAGGTGCGCAGAGCCGGAGAGATTCTGCGCGACAGCCACCCCAGCCTGCAAATCGATGGCGAGATGCATGTGCTCAGCGCGCTCAATCCAAAACTGCGCAATACCATCTACTCACAGTCGACATTGAAAGGTCGCGCCAATGTGCTGGTGATGCCCAATCTGGATGCGGCGAATATTGCCATGGGTTTGATCCGCTCGCTGACCGATGCACTGTTGATCGGGCCTTTTATCAATGGCTTCCGCAAGCCGGCCCATATTGTGATTCCGTCTGTTTCATCGCGCGGGATTTTTAATATGACAGCATTGACGGTTGCGGATATTCAGCACAGTAAATAGCAGGTTCTAAAAATATCGTGCTCTGAGGTCAAATAGCTGGCGCTAGTTTTTTAGCGCCAGCGCCATTTGGTAAAACTGCTTTTTGTCGCCGCCGGTAATCTTCGCGGTCAAGGCCGCGGCCTTGGCGGCAGGCAGTTCGCCCAGCAGCAAACGGAGAATTTTTTCTCCGTCCACTGTGACACTGCTGTCAGAGCTTTCACGACCGGCCAGCACCAGCACAATTTCACCGCGCTGCTGATTGCTATCAGCCTCGACCGCAGTGACCAGTTCGGCAAGGGTGCCGTGCAGATAGGTTTCAAAAGTCTTGCTCACTTCCCGCGCCATAAAGCCGCTGTGCTCACCACCAAAGATCTCGAGACTGTCGCGCAGGGTTTCCAGAATGCGGTGTGGCGCTTCGTAAAACACCATGGTCTCAGGTACCGCAGCCAACTCCTGCAATACTTTTTTCCGCTGTGTGGTTTTGGCTGGTAAAAAGCCGATAAATCTGAATCTGTCGGTGGGCAGACCGGCGACACTGAGTGCCGCGATCGCCGCACAGGCGCCGGGCACAGGGATCACGGCAATGCCCTGCTGGCGGGCGGCGCGCACCAGGCGATAACCGGGGTCGGAAATCAGCGGTGTACCGGCGTCGGAAATTAATGCAATATCATTGCCGCTACTCAGGCGCGCAATAATATTGTCGCTGCTCTTTTTGTCGCTGTGGTCATGGTAGGCAAACAGCGGTTTGTCGATGGCAAAATGGTCCAGCAATTTTTTGCTGTGGCGGGTATCCTCACAGGCAATCGCCGTGACCGATTGGAGGATCTCGACCGCTCGGGGTACCATGTCCCCCAGATTGCCGATGGGTGTGGCGACTATATACAACGTACCGGATTGATTTGAGTTCATGACTAAACGACTTTTTCTCTCGATGATCTATGCGCTGGGCATCTTAGCCTTTATCGGGGGCTGTGCGCCAACAACAACTCAGGATTCGCCAACAATCTCGCGCGTGACACTGGGCACAGACGAGAGTGAAATCAACCATTCACTGGTGCGTGAAGCTGAACTGGCGCTGGCGCGCGCACAGCTGGCTAACCCCGCCGAGCGCGACAACCTGCTGCTGGATATTGCCATCCTGTTTGCCCAGGCTGGTGATATTGATCAGAGCCAAACGACTCTCAAATTGATTAACCCGGACAACTTGAACGACCGGTTTTTTGTCGAATACAGCCTGCTCGGGCTGGAACTGGATCTTGCCGCTCATCGCTTCGACAGCGCCGCAAGCTGGCTGGCTCACGCGCGGTTTGTCACGGTGCGGCAAGAACTTGGAGTACTTTTTCAGCAGCGTATTTTAAATCTCGAAAGCGACCTCGATTATGCCCGCGGTGATATCCGCGCCAGCATAGACAAGAGCATTGCGTTGGCAGCGCTTTACACTCCGCGGAGAAGTTCTGATCAGCGGCTGCTGGCGCAACTAAACAACAAGATCTGGCTGCGACTCAACGAGTTGCCCTTTGACCAGCTGCAGCAAACCGATGCCGGTGCAACCGGGGTGTTGGCTGGCTGGCTCGAGCTGGCCGCGTCGATTCGCTATCGCCAGGCCGATCCGGCGGCGCAACACAATCTGTTTGCGGTATGGCAAAAACGCTGGCGCGATCACCCAGCGGCCAAGTATCCACCGGCAGCGCTAAAGCAGCGACCCAGCGGCAGAGAGCAGGACAATATTGCCCTGCTACTGCCACTGCAAGGTGACTATGCGGTGCCCAGCGACACATTGATCAATGGCTTTTTAAGTGGCTATTACGCCAATCTGGCACAGGGTCGCACCATGCCCGACATCGCCATCTATGACACCTCGGCAAGGCCGGTAACAGAGATTTACGACGAAGCCGTCAACCGCGGCGCCGACCTGATTATCGGCCCGTTGCGTCAATCTCAGGTGGAAGAGCTGGCCGCCATACCCCGATTAAAGGTTCCAACCTTGACCCTTAATCGATTGGATCGCGACGCGGCGGACAGGCTTGATGACAATCTCGGCGGCAGTCTTGACGGCAAACGTAACGTCAATTTTGACGATAGCCCGACCCAGCAAGCGGATAATCTGCTGCAGTTTGGTCTTTCGGCGCTCGACGAGATCAACCAGATCGCCGATCGCGCCTGGAGCGAAGGGCGCAGAAATGTTCTGCTGATCGGCCCGGACAGCGGCTGGGGGGTGCGCGCGCAGCATCACTTTATCGATTACTGGAAGGCCAAAGGCGGTGCTGTGACCTCGGCGATTTCCTACCCTGCCAGCGTCAATGATTTTACCCAGTTATTAAAGTCACCCCTGGAAATCGACCTCAGTGAACAGCGCGGCCTGACGCTGCGACGCTCGGTGAAATATGGCCTCAACTATACGCCGCGGCGACGGCAGGATATCGATCTGGTGGTTGTGCTCGGCTATGCGGATAAGGTGCGTCAGATTAAACCCTCGCTGGATTTTCTCTATGCCGGCGACATTCCTGTCTATGCCACATCGCATATCTACGGTGGCACTCAGGAAATGGAACTGAATCGTGATCTCAGTGGCATTGAATTTAGCGCCATGCCCTGGACACTGGATGGTTATATGCCGCGACCGCTGACGCCGGATCAACGCTTGCCTACCGCCTATCGCCAGCTTTACGCGCTGGGTTATGACGCCTTTCTGCTGCACGCCCTGCTCGACCAGCTTGACAGCCCGCAGGCAGTGCCTGTATTTGGCGCCACCGGTCTGTTGACACTTTCCAATGGCGTAATAAAACGTAAAGAAAAATGGGCGCAATTTGAAAATGGCCGGGTGGTGCCAGCGCGACCTT
>JALRJD010000267.1 GCA_023255165.1 Porticoccaceae bacterium
CGGCCGGCGATAGGATTTTACTGCGGGTGCAAAGACCAGCCCCACCAGCGGCAGATAGAGGGCGGCAAAGAAATAGCGGCCACCCCGGTGTATAACATTTTCCAGAACATAATCACCGCGCAGGCTCCAGCCCTGACCCTCGCTGTTAAAGATAGCTGTGGCAATGATGCTGTCGAGATGCAGTTCGGCAACCAGCAGTAATATCACCGCCAACAGCAGCGCGGGCAGCAGGCCGTGGTAGAGGTAAAAGTTTTCCGGCAGTTGGTAGTCGTTCTTGTTATTTGTCATAGGCGGCTCTGGCTATCTTTTAACTGGCGTTGGCTTTTTATAAGTGGCTCTGGCTTTTTATATGTGGCTCTGGATTTTATGAGTGGCTCTGGCTTTTTATATGTGGCTCTGGCAGTCCCGAAACATATCCAGTTCCGGGTTGTAGACGGTGCTTTCGATATCCAGCATGCCCAGAACTGAGCTAAACAAATTGTCGTGAGACAGTGGCTGGTCGGCACGCTGTTTCAGGCAGTCGCGGTCGATATCAAAATGCTCGGCAAAGTTATCCGACATCCACGCCAACATGGGGATTTTGGTCTGTTCATCGGGCGCCATAAAGAATGGTGCAGCGTGCAGATAGATACCGTTTTCGCCCAGCGATTCACCATGATCGGAGAGATAGATAACAGCGGTGTTGTAGCGGTCGCTGAGCTCTTCGAGACGATCGATGGTCTTCGAGACAAACAGGTCGGTATATAAAATTGTATTGTCGTATGCGTTGACGATCTGCTCGTGGGTGCAGTCCTGCAGCTGGCTGGTGTCACAGCTCGGTGAGAAGCGTGCCTGCTTATCCGGCACCTGCTTGAAATAAGCTGGGCCGTGGCTGCCCTGTTGATGCATCACAATCATCTGATCGCTGGGTGCCGGGTTGTCCAGAGCCTGGAGCATAGCCAAATCAAAGCAGTGCTCACTGTCGCAGTTTTCGGCATCGGGTGTGATTTCTATGGCGGGCGTGCGCACGCAGACCCCTTTGCAGCCGCTGTTGTTGTCAATCCAGGAGACGTCGAGGCCGGCATGGGCGATCAGATCGAGCAGGTTTTCCTGAGCCGCCGAGCTCTTACGTGAAAAATCATCGTGCGCTTCGACCGAAAACATGCACGGCAGCGAAATGGCTGTTGAGGTGCCGCAAGCGGTGAAGTCGGAGTAATAGATAATATCTTTTGTCGCCAGGTTGGGGTTGGTGTTGCGCTCGTAGCCAGACAGCGAAAAATTGGCTGCGCGTGCGGTTTCACCGACAATTAAAACAAACAGCAGCGGCTTGTCGTCGCGCTTCTGCCAGGTGACTCCCTGATGCACTGTATCGTCCAGGTGACTGATCTCGGGAGCAATCTGCTCCGATTCCGACAGCGCCTTACCGATGCCATAGATAATATTGCTCGGGGTGACCAGATAGCGAATTTCCTTGTGAGTGCGCATCACCGAGGCCAGTGTCTGATAGCTGGGCAGACACAGCGCCAGGGCCGCCAGCAGGCTGATTACCGGAAAGCAGACTTTCTTTATCGCGCCCTTGATGCTGTGATCCTGAACAATAGTCAGTCGATAAATCAGTCCGGCCGGAATCAGGCCATAGAGCAGAAAGTGCAGCAGATAACCGAGATTAAAAAGATCCAGCGCCTCTTTGCGATCGGTCTGCAAAACATTGGTGATCATCTCGGAGTCGATATAGACACCATACTGATCGATAAACCAGGAACCCATGGCGGCGCTGACAACTATCAGTATCAGGCTGGCCTTGTGCCAGGGCAGCAGAGACGCCAGTGTCAGCAGGCTGTAACACACCGCCGCGGCGAGAATAAAGAAGGCGATATAAAAATAGATTGATGAAGCATTGTGAATGCCGACAATCTGGTGCAGGCTGGCCCACAGGGAATGGTTGTAAAGCGCCGTCAGCAGTACAGCGATCAACGCATTTGCGCGGTTGCTGCTGAGGGATCTAATGGTAGTGAGGGACAACAATATACGGCGCATAGCGCGGGGCCTTTATAGTTTGATCGCATGATAGCGACCCAACCTTAAGGTTTTCTTAACAGCCAGAATATGATTGGAGATTTGAAATGACAGAACTTAAACAGCAGCAATGTTCGGCCTGCCGTCCGGACGCAGTACCAGTTGGTGATGCCGAATTGGATAATTTGTTACTGGAGATTCCGAACTGGCACCTCGAGACGCGCAACGGGGTTCGGCAGCTGGAGCGGGAGTTTCGTTTCGCCAACTATGCGGCGGCGATGGAATTTACCCAGCGGGTGGGTGAACTGGCTGAAGCGGAGGACCACCACCCGGCGATACTCACCGAGTGGGGCAAGGTCAAAGTGACCTGGTGGACTCACGCGATCCGCGGTCTGCATATCAACGACTTTATCTGCGCCGCGAAAACAGACCTGCTGGCGGATTAAATATTGTTTAGCAGCGCCAAAAACTCAGTGCGGGTGGCCTGATCGGTGCGGAAGGTGCCGAGCATGGCCGAGGTTTTCATCGACGAGTTCTGTTTCTCAACCCCGCGCATCATCATGCACATATGCTTGGCTTCAACAATCACGCCAACGCCGCGGGCTTCGGTAACCTGCTGAATAGTCGAGGCAATTTGCTGCGCAAG
>JALRJD010000270.1 GCA_023255165.1 Porticoccaceae bacterium
AGGCATCGAAATGGTCGCCGAGCCAGATCAAAGTTACCAACATCATCGCCACCGCCAACAGCAAGCTTGTGCCAAAGCGCAGCCAGGCCGCGGCGGCCGGGAGGTAAATAGCCTTTCTACGCAGCGCCAAAAACAGCAACAGCGCATTCAGAAATGCCGACAGCGATGTCGCCAGGGCCAGCCCCACATGACCCACCTGCCAATAAAAATGCAGCGGAATCACCAGCGCCAGATTGAGCACCATATTCGACACCATCGCAATCACGCCGATACGCACCGGCGTGCGCATATCCTGGCGGGCAAAAAAGCCCGGCGCCAAGACCTTGATTAACATAAAGGCGATCAGCCCCAGGGAATAGGCGCGCAGACTCAGCGTCGCCATCGACATATCCCGCGCCGTCATCACATCACCGTATAAAAACAGCGTGGCGAGAATCGGCTCGGCGAGCAACATTAGCGCTGCGGCGGCCGGCACCGCAATCAACAGCACCATGCGCAATGCCCAGTCGAGGGTCTGGGAATAGGCATCCACCGAACTGGCGGCGTGGTGCCGCGACAGATTGGGCAGAATCACCGTCGCTACCGCCACCGCAAATACCCCCAGCGGCAACTCGGAGAGACGATCGGAGTAGTAGAGCCAGGAGACACTACCAGTGGGCAGGAACGTTGCCAGCATGGTGTCGAGCAACAGATTAATCTGACTAACCGAAACACCAAAGATCGCCGGTCCCATCAGGCCAAGAATTTTTCGCACCCCGGGATGTCGCCAGTCAACCACCGGCACTGGCAGCATATGAATGCGCGCCAGAAACGGCAGCTGAAAACAAAACTGAATCGCACCGGCGACAAACACGCCCCAGGCCAGGGCGAAGGTAGGCTGGTCAAACCAGGGAGCGGCAATCAGCGCGGCGATAATTAATGACAGATTTAACAGCACCGGCGTAAAGGCCGGCACCGCAAAGCGATCGTAACTGTTGAGAATGGCCCCGGCGACACCGGTCATGGAGATAAACAGTAAATAGGGAAAAGTAATCCGCAGCATCTCCGCTGTGGCATTAAATTTAAAGGCATCGTTGAGATACCACTTCGGGGCAAACAGCGCGGCAAACAGCGGCGAAGCAACAATAATCACCAGGGTCAGCAGCAGCAGCGAGGCACCCAGAGTGCCAAATACACGATTGGTCAGTTCCTTGAGCGCAGCCTGGCTGCCCTTCTCCCGATACTCGCCGAGCACTGGTACAAAAGCCTGGGCAAAGGCGCCCTCGGCAAACAGCCGGCGAAAGAAGTTGGGGATTTTAAAGGCGACAAAAAAGACATCGGCCAACGCCTCGGCGCCAATCACTCGAGCAAAGATAATATCCCGGGCCAGCCCCATAAAGCGCGACAGCATGGTAAAGAAGCTCACTACCCCACTGGAACGCAACAGCCCACTGTCAGCTTTTGCGCTGACCGACGAGGGTTGTTCCGTGTTGGGCTGCTGTTGATTCAATGGCTGACTCAATGGATGACCTCAATGGTCTACTCGGGCGACGGCTTGCAGGGCAGTTTAACGACCTCCATGGCCATCTCCAAGAAAATAGTGAAAAGCCCTCTTTGGCGGCACTTTTAACCTGGTTTACCGATCACCGCAGGCACGCAATATTGCTGCGAAAATTGGGTTGAATGTGCGGTACAAACCCTGTATATTTCCGCGCCTTTAGTGAGACCCTTTGAGAGGAGTACAACCAAGTGGCAAATTCAGCCCAAGCCAAGAAACGCGCACGCCAGAACGAGAAACGCCGCCAGCACAATGCCAGCTTGCGCTCAATGGTCCGCACCTATTTGAAAAAAGTTGATGCAGCTATCGCCACTGGTGTTCAGGCGGATGCTCAACAGGCCTATATCACAGCTGTTCCTGTGATTGATCGCATGGCCGACAAAGGCATTATCCACAAGAATAAAGCCGCTCGTCACAAGAGTCGCCTGAATACAAAAATCAAGGCGCTTGGCTGAGTTTGACTGTGAGTTTGACTCTGGCAAGACCTTAAAAGAACCGGCTCAGGCCGGTTTTTTTATATCTCTGATTTAGAGTCTCTGCTCAGCGATGCCATTCGCTTCTACAAACCCACCTGATAATCTGCTACCCAACTAACAAGCCACCGCGCCACTGGCAAGCAACTGCTCAATGGTCTGGTCGTCGTAGCCTGCGGCACTCAACACCGAGCGTGTATTTTCGCCCAGCGCCATCGCCCCGTGCGCAACCTCGGCCCTGGTTCGGGAGAAGCGCGGAGTCGGCGCCGGCTGCCAGGTGCCATCAGTTTCAATAAAGGTGCCGCGGGCAATATTGTGCGGATGGCTGCGCGCCTCGTCGATCGACAACACCGGCGCAAAACAGACATCGGTTCCCTCGAGTAATTGACACCACTGGTCGCGGCTTCGGGTTTTAAACAGCGCGGCAAACTTGTCGCTCAGTTCCGGCCACTGCTTGCTCTGCCACTGCAGTTGGCGCCAGTTAATCACCTCGTCTCCAGATGCCGCATTATCCAGCTCAAGCAGCTCAATCAACAGATTAAAAAACTGCGGCTCAATCGATCCGATGGAGATATAACCGCCATCACTCGTCTCGTAGACGTTGTAGAAAAAAGCACCGGAATCGAGAATGTTTTCGCCGCGGCGATCGGACGACAGGCCGGACTGAAATGCGCTGTAGGCAAAGCCCATCAGACTGGCAGTGCCATCGACAATCGAGCTGTCGATCACCTGACCCTGGCCGGAGTTCTGCGCCTCGAGCAGTGCGCAAACCAGGCCAAAGGCAAGCATCATGCCGCCGCCACCGTAATCGCCGACCAGATTGAGCGGGATTGCCGGCTTCTGACCGCGCGGGCCAATGGCGTGCAGGGCGCCAGTGAGGGCGATGTAATTAATATCGTGGCCGGCAGTATGGGCCAGATCACCGCTCTGCCCCCAGCCGGTCATGCGCCCGTAAACCAGCTTCGGGTTAATCTGCAGACAGTGGTCGGGACCCAGACCAAGCTTTTCCATCACCCCGGGGCGAAAGCCCTCAATCAGCGCGTCGGCGGACTGCACCAGACGTTCGGCGCAGGCGACACCCTCGGGAGATTTCATATTGATACAGATACAGGCCTTGCCGCGGTTGTGAACATCCCACTTCGGATCGGCCGAGCCAATCATGGTGCCGCCGCCGGGCCGTTCGATGCGAATCACTTCCGCACCCATGTCGGCGAGCATCATCCCGGCATAGGGCGCCGGGCCGAGTCCGGCAAATTCAATAATGGTTTTTCCTGCCAATGGACCCATGGTTCCCCCCTCGGTTATTTTTTATGTCCTGTTTGCAACGTTATGCCCTGCTTGCAACTTTATGCCCTGCTTACAACAGAGTCTGATACGTAATTTTTCTCTCGGGCCGGGAAATTATCACTCACAGGTTTGGATTACAAACAACCAATTCGCCTGTCCACGGATAATGACCGGCCTCGGCCAAACTGCCCGATCATTCAATAAAAAAACCCCGCCGGTGGGCGGGGTTTTTCAAACACTTGAAAACGGCTCTTAAAACTACTCTTAGAACTGCTCTTGGAACAGCAAGCTTAAGCCTGATTAAGTGCCGTGGTCATCTCGATAACCGCCTTCTTGCCATCACCGTAAACCATCAAAGTGTGGTCCATGGCAAACAGCGGGTTGGGCAGACCGGCGAAACCGGGGCTCAGTGAACGCTTGATCACCACAACCGTTTTGGCTTTGTCGACATTCAGAATTGGCATGCCGTAGATCGGACTGCCTTCAACATCGCGGGCCATCGGGTTGGTCACGTCGTTGGCGCCAATCACGATCACCACATCGGTGTCTTCAAAGGTCGGGTTGATTCTGTCCATCTCGACCAGCTTGTCGTAGGGAACTTCAGCTTCGGCCAGCAATACGTTCATATGGCCCGGCATACGTCCAGCGACCGGGTGGATGCCATATTCAACTTCGATTCCCCGGGCTTCCATCGCATCGGCTAATTCACGCACCGCGTGCTGCGCCTGAGCCATGGCCATACCGTAACCAGGTACGATTACCACGCGCTGGGCGGTCTCGAGAATCATCGCCACTTCATCGGGCTGGGCACTGGTTACCTTGCCAGCATAGACTTCGTCGGCATCGATAGTTTCACCACCTTCAGCCATTTTGCCGAACAGCACATTGGCCAGCGACCGGTTCATCGCGACACACATAATCTGGGTCAGGATCAGACCGGAGGTTCCGACCAGCGAACCGGCGATAATCAATACCGTGTTGCCGAGAATAAAACCGGCCAGAGCAGCTGCGATACCCGAGTAGGAGTTCAACAGCGCAATCACCACCGGCATATCGGCGCCACCAATTGGCATCACCAGGAACAGGCCCAACAGCAACGCCAGAACCACAACCGTGACCATAGCCGCGACATTACCTGGATCCACAACCACCAGCGCCACTGCAACCAACGAGGCAATCAAAAACAGCGCATTGCCGATTGGGCCGCCGGGAAGACCGTAGCTCTTTTTCATCAGCTCCTGCAGTTTGGCGAACGCCACCAGGCTACCGGTCAGCGTCACAGCACCGATCAATACAGTCAGACCAATGGCAATCAGCGCCACTGTGCCTTCCACACCGACACCGAAAGCGCTGCTAGTAGCGACAACAGGGTTCAGCAACTCGGCAAAAGAGCCTGGTGTGGTGCCCAACTTGGCATAGTATTCGGCCAGAGCGATGGTCAACGACGCGCCGCCACCAAAGCCGTTTAACAGCGCCACCATCTGCGGCATGGAGGTCATTTGAATGCGCAGCGCCATAATGCTGCCGACAATCGAACCGACCACAACACCGGCAATCACATAGCTGTAATCGACAGTATTCATGTTCAGCAGTGTGACAACCACCGCCAGCAACATACCCAGTGCTGACAGCAGGTTGCCGCGCACGGCGGTTTTTGGTTTGGTCAGACCCTTGATACCGAGGATAAACAGAACACCGGCAAGCAGATAAACAAAATTGACAATATTGGCATTCATCGCTTACTTCCTCTTAAACATCGCAAGCATGCGATTAGTGACAAGGTATCCACCGACAACATTAATGGTGGCCAGGGTAACTGCAACAAAACCGAGCATGTTAACCAGCATCGGCGAACCGTCGTTGCCCGCGGCCAGCAGTGCGCCGACCAGGGTGATGCCGGATACAGCGTTGGTGCCCGACATTAGCGGTGTGTGCAGGGTTGGCGGTACTTTGGTAATCAACTCGACGCCGAGAAATAGCGACAGCACAAACAGTGCCAGCAGCAAAATTAAAATATCCATTTGTTTTACTCCCCTTGTGAGTCTGATTCAGGTGCGTTGAGTTCTGGCAGGCCAAGCAGTTTGCGCATGTGCGGATGCGGAACATCGCCCTGATGCGCTACCACGGTGCCAGCGACGATCTCGTCGTTAAAGTCGAGGTTGAGGTTGCCCTCTTCATCGAGAATCAACTCGAGCAGCGTCTGCATATTTTTGCCGTACATCTGACTGGCGTGATAGGCCAGATCGGAAGGCACGTTTTCAGGTCCGAGAATAGTCACGCCATGAGCAACCACTGTCTTACCCTGTTCGGTAAGATCGCAGTTACCGCCGCGCTCTGCTGCCAGATCGACAATCACCGAGCCTGGCTTCATCGCCTTGACCATATCTTCGGTAACCAGAATCGGTGACTTGGCGCCAGGAATCGCAGCAGTGGTAATAATCACATCCTGCTCGGCAACCACCGCGGTCATCAACTCACGCTGACGACGCAGGAAATCTTCGCCCTGTTCTTTGGCGTAACCGCCAGCACCTTCTGATTCACCAGTGTCCAGATCCAGCTCAACCGGCTTGGCGCCGACCGAGATAATCTGCTCGCGGGCAGCGGGACGCACATCGTAGGCTTCCACGATAGCACCCAGCCGCTTGGCGGTGGCACAGGCCTGCAGACCAGCAACACCAACACCCATAATCAATACTCGCGCGGGCTTCAATGTGCCGGCAGCAGTCATCAACATGGGGAAGATACGCGGCGCGGCGGAAGCACCCATTAACACCGCTTTATAGCCGGCCAGAGTGGCCATGGATGACAACACATCCATGCTCTGGGCGCGACTGATGCGCGGCACCAGTTCCAATGCAATCGCTGTGGCACCCTTCTCTGCTACAGCCTTGGCAGCTTGAGGCGAGGCCAGCGGATCCATCATGCCAATAACCAGCTGCCCGCTGCGCAGGGCGGCGAGGTCGGCTTCACTATTGTCGTTGTTGGATCCAAATGACTGTACCTGCAGGATAATGTCTGCCTGGGCAAAAATATCCGCACGGTCTGTGGTGATGGTTGCGCCGGCAGCGGCGTATTCAGCGTCCGGGTAGCCGGCGGCGTCGCCAGCATTGGTTTGAAAAAGTACCTTGATGCCTTTATCTGTCAGGGACTGGACATTGGCAGGGGACATGGCGACTCGTTGCTCACCGGATTTAATCTCCGAGGGAATTCCGATAATCACTCAATTCTCCTTTTGGTTAATGTGAAAGTGTTTTTTTAGGTAACGCAATGTTGACGGCGTCGGATAGTAGCAAAGTTTCCTTGGTAATTTATGTTGTGATAGCCAATATCAGGATTAGCTATTGGCTTGGCATAATAGCTTAAAACGTTCCCTCGGCGTTAGCCCGAAAGGATGTTAATCAGGACAGTCGTGCAACCGAGAAATCGGCCAGCTCTGCCATGACCACTTTCAGGTCACTGTCGGGCAGCCCATCGAGGGCCTGTTTAGCCAGCTCAGCCTGCTGCTGGGCCTGCTCGATGCAGTAGTCAATGCTGGACGACTGCCGGACAATCTCAAGGATTGTTTCAAACTGCTCGGCGCTCTTACTCTCAACCGCGGCACAGATTACCTGCCGCTGCTGCTCATCGACATGATCCCGGGCATAAATAAGTGGCAAGGTCATTTTGCCCTCGGCCAGATCATCGCCAATATTTTTGCCTGTCGACTGACTGTCACCCTGATAGTCGAGCACGTCGTCGACAATCTGAAAGGCCAGGCCCAGATGTTTGCCATAGGCGGCCATCGACTCGGGTTCAACCGCGGCGAGAATCGCACCGACACGGGCCGCGGCTTCAAAAAGCTTGGCGGTTTTGCGGTAGATCACTTCGTAATAAATAGTTTCATCGATCGACGAGTTGCCGGCGTTGGCCATCTGCTGAACTTCGCCCTCGGAGATAACATTGGTGGCGTCCGCAATCACCCCCATAATCCGCATATCGCCGATTTCCACCAGCATCTGAAAGGCGCGGGAGTAGATAAAGTCGCCGACCAACACACTGGGCGCATTGCCCCACTGATTGTTGGCAGTCTCGCGACCGCGACGCAGGGCCGAGACATCGACCACATCGTCGTGCAGCAGAGTAGCGGTATGGATAAATTCAATTACCGCGGCCATCGACTGGTGCTGTTTGCCCTGATAGCCGTTGGCCAGCGCGCTCAACAGCAACACCACCGGGCGCAGGCGCTTGCCACCGGAGCCAACAATATAGTGCCCGATATTCTCGACCAACCCGACGTTGGAGTGGAGATTGGCAATAATCAGATCGTTGACTGCCGAAAAGTCACTTTCAACAGCTTTGTGGAATGGGAGCATGGAGGCTGGAGGAACTGTCGTTATTAGTCACGGCGCATGCTAGGGAGCTACAGGTGAGCTGTCAACCAAAAATGGCCGCCGCAACTACCTGGAGCGGCGTAAAATGGCGCTTTTTCCCGCTGATTCAGAGTCATTACAAGTCTAAAAAGACGCTAAAAGTTGCCGCTAAAGCCATAACTGGGTACGATGCACGCCTTTCCGAATCGATAGCGAATCAGCCCTATGTCATTCCAACCCAAGTCGTCTTACAACCGCGAAGAAATTCTTGCCTGCTCACGCGGTGAACTGTTTGGCCCCGGCAATGCACGGCTTCCAGCGCCCAATATGCTGATGGCTGATCGCATTGTTGAAATCAACAATACCGGCGGCGCCAGCGGCAAAGGTCAGATTATCGCTGAACTGGATATCACCCCCGATCTTTGGTTCTTCGGCTGCCACTTCGAAGGCGACCCGGTAATGCCCGGTTGTCTCGGTCTTGACGCACTGTGGCAGCTGGTCGGCTTCTTCCTGGTCTGGAATGGCAACAGCGGTCGTGGTCGTGCCCTCGGCGCCGGTGAAGTAAAATTCTTCGGCCAGGTTTTGCCCACCGCCAAAAAAGTCACCTACAAACTCGAACTGACCCGCCTGATTCAGCGCAAGCTGGTAATGGGCATCGCCAACGGTTCAGTGGAAGTCGACGGACGCGAAATCTACACCGCTCAAGACCTTAAAGTTGGCCTGTTCGAGAGCACTGACAACTTCTGACAGTTGCCATAAACTACCCCCTACCATCTCCAATTCAAGAGGATAACCGATGAGACGTGCAGTAATTACGGGCCTTGGTATCGTTTCCTGCCTGGGCAATGACCGGCAGACCGTAACTCACTCGTTAAAGGAAGGAATCTCAGGTATTCGTCGCCGCGAAGACTTCGCTGAAATGGGCTTGCGCTGCAATGTCGGCGCAGTGCTGGATATAGACCCCAAGGACCATATCGATCGCAAAATTCTGCGCTTTATGGGTTCCTCGGCCGCTTATGCCTATATCGCCACCGACCGTGCGATCAAGGATGCCGGCCTCACTGAAGAGATGGTCTCTAACCCGCGCACCGGTCTGGTGATGGGTTCCGGCGGCGTCTCCGGTGAAATGTTTACCGAATCCATTGATGTGATGCGCGAACGCGGCATCAAGCGCGCCGGCCCCTACCGCGTAACCCAGATTATGGCCAGCACAGTCTCCGCCTGTGTTGCCACACCGTTTAAAATCCGCGGCGTCAACTACTCGATCGCCTCAGCCTGCGCCACCAGCGCCCACTGTATCGGCCACGCCGTCGAACTGATTCAACTCGGCAAGCAGGATATTTTGCTGGCCGGCGGTTCAGAAGATATGCACTGGTCGATGGCCGGCATGTTTGACGCCATGGGTGCTTTAACCAGCAAGTACAACGACACCCCCGAGATCGCCTCGCGCGCCTACGACGCCAACCGCGACGGTTTTGCGCCGGGCCTGGGTGCCGGGACAGTAGTGGTTGAAGAACTTGAACACGCCCTGGCACGGGGCGCCAATATCCTCTGCGAAATCACTGGCTACGGTGCCACCTCCGATGGCGAAGATATGGTTTCACCATCAGGTGAGGGCGCCGAGCGCTGCATGAAGATGGCCATGGAAACCGCCTCAGGCCCGATTGATTACATCAACACCCACGGCACCAGCACACCGGTTGGCGATATCGCTGAACTGGGCGCTATTCGCAATACTTTCGGTGATAACTGCCCGGATATCAGCTCAACCAAGTCGCTCTCTGGCCACAGCCTGGGTGCCGCTGGTGTTCACGAGGCGATCTACTGCCTGCTGATGATGGAAAACAATTTTGTTGCCGCCTCTGCGCATATCGACGAACTCGACGAGCACGCTGCCGGTCTGCCTATTTTGCTGCAGACCAAAGAGAAGCAACTCAATCGTGTGATGTCCAATAGCTTCGGGTTTGGCGGCACCAACGCCACACTGATTATGGAGCGTTTTAGCGGCTGATTTTCGCTGGCTTTAGCATTAAGAGAGGCGGCTTTTGGGCCGCCTTTTTTATGCTAGTAAAAAATGCTCTGTTAAAATACACGGACATAAAAAAGGGAGCTGATTTCAGCTCCCTTTCGATCATCCTGTTGGATGCTATTACAGCGCCGCGAGAATCGCCTCGGCACTGGACGCTTCCAGCGCGCCGGCATCCACATTCAGCAAAGTCACGATACCGTTATCGACAACCATGGCAAAACGCTGGCTGCGCGTGCCCATACCAAAACCACTGCCATCCAGCTCAAGACCCAGAGCCGACGTGTAGGTGCCATTGCCATCGGCCAGCATCATCAGATGTTCTGCGTTGGCGGACTTGCCCCAGGCATCCATTACAAAGACATCGTTGACCGACATACAGGCAACCGTGTCAACACCCTTGGCTTTAATATCGTCAACATGGACAACAAAACCGGGCAGGTGCGCCGCGGAACAGGTCGGCGTAAAGGCGCCGGGAACCGCAAACAAAACAACTTTTTTGCCATCGAAAATATCGGCAGTGCTAATACCGGTGGGGCCTTCGGCGCCCATAATGCTAAACATGCCTTCGGGAATTTTATCGCCAACCTGAATTGTCATAACAACCTCGTAAATTTAGTAAGTTTCGCCGCTAGATACGGCTGCTCCTGTAAAAAGGAGCAAACCAGCGGCAATGAGTGAATAAGAATTTTTAAATTTTGTTCTATCTAAGCGCCCAATAGTCCTGATCTAGAACGGAATATCGTCATCAAAGCTGTCCATACCCTGAGGCGCTTGCTGCGGCGCCTGATTCTGCTGCTGGTTTTGCTGCTGATTTTGTTGGGGAGCACGATTCTGTTGATAATTTTGCTGCGGCGCCGACTGGTAGCCACCGCCACCTTCCTGACCACCGCGACTGTCGAGCATCTGCATCTCACTGGCGACAATCTCTGTGGTGTAGCGGTCGGAACCATCCTGACCCTGCCACTTGCGGGTGCGCAGCGAACCTTCGACATAGAGCTTGGAGCCCTTCTTTAGATACTCGCCGGCAATCTCGCCAAGACGATTAAAAAACACCACCCGGTGCCATTCGGTGCGCTCTTGTTGCTCACCGGTATTCTTGTCTTTCCATGATTCCGATGTGGCGATGCTGACATTGGTCACCGCACCACCTGAAGGTAAATAGCGAGTCTCCGGATCCTGTCCACAGTTACCTACGATGATTACTTTGTTGATTCCGCGCGCCATTTTTTACCCCTGTTGGTTAACGATTAAAATACGGTTTCAGACTGGCCATATCCACAGTCTTTTTATCCACTTTGGCATAAGCCAGCGGCTCACCTTCGACGACGAGTATATCGTCTACACCGGGAACATTTAAGATTAATTTCGCAAAATCCTGATGGCTTATGTCACCGACATTTAAAACCACGGTTTGCATTGCCCGGGGCGTCTGCAATCCTAACGCAAACAACCACCAAAGACACCCGATTGCCGCCAGCAGCACAAATAAACCGTCGACACCCACCTGCTGCACACTCCAGCCGCCGAGCAGACCACCGACAAAGGCGCCAAAAAACTGGCTGGTGGAGTAGATCCCCATCGCGGTGCCCTTGCGCCCCGCCGGACAGACCTTGCTCAACCAGGATGGCAGCGACGCTTCAAGCAGATTAAAGGCGGCAAAAAACAGCAGTAACCAAACTGGTGTTAACAGCGGGCTGCGAAACAGCGCCAGCATCAACATCGCCACAGTGACGCAGGCAACTGCCGAGGTAAAACTGAATTTCTGACGCTGGAACTTTTCACCGGCAATCATCGCCGGCAGCATCACCACAAAGCCACCACCGAGCAGAGCCAGATAGACCCACCAGAGATTGTCAGCGGTGACACCAAGCTCGGTGGTCAGCAGCACCGGGATCACTACGAAGGCAGCCATCAATGTCAGGTGCAGGGCGAAGATGCCAAAATTAAGCCGCAGCAGATTGCGGTCTTGCAGCAAACTGCCAATCTGGCGAATATCGGTTTCGGTTTCACGGTTGTGCTGCAGCGCAACCACTCGCGGCACCCAGCGCAGAAAAATAACGATCCCCAGGCCGCCGAGCAACGCGGTGACCCAGAACACCCCGGCCAGCCCCATCGCCGAGGCGATTAGCGGGCCGATGATCATTGCCAACATAAATGACAGTCCGATGCTGGCGCCGATGGCGGCCATCGCCTTGGTGCGGTTTTCCTCACTGGTGAGATCGCTGACCAGCGCCATCAAGGTGCTGGCAATAGCGCCGGCGCCCTGCAGTGCGCGCCCGACAATTAAACCAGTCATGGTCTCCGCCGTGGCCGCCACCAGACTGCCTGCAATAAACAGCAGCAGCCCGCCGACAATGACCGGTTTGCGACCAATGCGATCGGAGAGCAGACCGAGGGGGACTTGCAGCAGCGCCTGAGCCAGACCGTAGATGCCCAGAGTGATACCCAGCAGCAGCGGTGTGGCGCCCTGATAGTTGTCAATATAGAGCGCCAGTATCGGCAGCACCATAAACAGACCGAGCATGCGGAAACCATAGAGGCTGGCCAGCGACAAGGTGGCGCGCTTCTCCAATAGCGAAAACCGGGGCGAAGACTGGGGGAAAGATTGCGGCGAGTCGGTCAAGGTCGTTTCAGATTTCAGGTGGTAACTCAAGTGATAACATAGAGTTGTCAAAGCAGGCAGTTTAACAGCGCCGCCGTTCAGCGCCAAACCAAATCCGTATAACTATTTTTTGTCGATTGCAGTCTGCCCCAATCCGCCAATCGTAATAGTCCAATAGCTGTCAGTTAACCCAAATTCACTTTGCCGGGCATGGCCACAGCATCTTATAATCGGCTGTTTAACTTAACCATAAGACTTTCCAATGGATACCATTCAGGTACGCGGCGCGCGAACCCATAATCTCAAAAATATCGATCTCGATATCCCCCGCGACAAGCTGGTGGTAATCACGGGTTTGTCCGGTTCCGGCAAGTCATCGCTGGCCTTTGACACATTGTATGCGGAGGGTCAGCGGCGCTATGTGGAATCACTGTCGACCTATGCGCGGCAGTTTTTGTCGATGATGGAAAAGCCGGATGTCGATCATATTGAGGGACTCTCGCCGGCTATTTCCATCGAGCAGAAGTCCACCTCGCACAACCCGCGCTCCACGGTTGGCACTATCACTGAAATCTACGATTACCTGCGTTTGCTGTTTGCCCGCGCCGGTGAACCACGCTGTCCTGATCACAACCAGCCGCTAAAGGCTCAAACGGTCAGCCAGATGGTCGACCAGGTGCTGGCAATGCCGGAAGACACCAAACTGATGCTGCTGGCGCCGATCGTCAAGGGCCGCAAAGGCGAGCATCTGCACCTGTTTGAAAGTTTGCGCCGTCAGGGTTTTATCCGCGCCCGCATCGACGGTCTGGTATGCGACCTCGATGAAGCACCCGCGCTGAATAAAAAACAGAAGCACGATATTGAAGTGGTGGTCGACCGCTTTAAGGTGAAGGCCGATATGGGCCTGCGGCTGGCGGAATCCTTTGAGACCGCACTGACCCTGGCCGAAGGGTTGGCTGCGATCAGCTATATGGATTCCGATGCGCCGGACCAGATGTTTTCCGCCAAGTTTGCCTGTTCGGTGTGCAACTACAGCCTCAATGAGCTGGAGCCAAGACTGTTCTCGTTTAACAATCCGGTCGGCGCCTGCCCTACCTGCGACGGCC
This sequence comes from Porticoccaceae bacterium, assembly GCA_023255165.1. Taxonomy (GTDB): domain Bacteria; phylum Pseudomonadota; class Gammaproteobacteria; order Pseudomonadales; family Porticoccaceae; genus HTCC2207. Next base: position 13,384 of record JALRJD010000270.1, read on the forward strand.
TCGGCGTGCATCAGTTCTTTGATATTGAGCGCGTGGTACAGCACCCGGAGGCATCGATCTCCGAGGGCGCCATCCGCGGCTGGGATCGCCGCACGCTCTACTACTTCAACATGCTCACTTCGCTGGCCGCGCACTACGATTTTGATATCGACTCGCCGTGGCAGGAACTAAGCCAAGAGCACCGCGACAAAATACTGTTTGGCAGCGGCGATGAAGAGATTACCTTTAGCTATGTCAATGACCGCGGCACCATGTTCCGCCGCGAGCACACCTTTGAAGGGGTGATCAACAATATGGAACGGCGCTACCGCGAAACCGAGTCGACCTCGGTGCGCGAAGAGCTGGCAAAATATATGACCAGCTCCCACTGCCCCGAATGTGACGGCACCAGGCTGCGCAAATCGGCGCGCCATGTGTTTATTGACGACCGCCGTCTGGAAGATATTGTCAGCATGCCGGTGGGCGACTGTTGCGATTACTTTGATCAAATCGAACTGCAGGGCCGCCAGGGCGAAATCGCCGAAAAAATTATTAAAGAGATTCGTCAGCGTTTCCGCTTTCTGGTCGATGTTGGCCTCAACTATCTGTCCCTCAATCGCAGTGCCGACACCCTCTCCGGCGGTGAAGCCCAGCGCATTCGCCTTGCCAGCCAGATCGGCGCCGGATTAGTGGGCGTAATGTATATCCTCGATGAACCCTCCATCGGTTTACACCAACGGGACAACGAGCGTCTTCTGGCCACCCTCACCCGACTGCGGGACCTGGGCAATACCGTCATTGTGGTAGAACATGACGAAGA
>JALRJD010000277.1 GCA_023255165.1 Porticoccaceae bacterium
ATCGTCTGTGTCGCCGATATACATGCCGGGGCGCTTACGCACCGCATCAAGGCCTTTTAGAACCTTGATACTCGAAGAATCGTAATTCTGTTCGTCAGTCATAAAACCTCTGTTTCTCTTTTTAAATCAGTGAGTTACCAATCATTCACTCAGCTTTTCAAGCTGCTTTCAATGTATCTTGGTGCGCGACCTGCATCATCCGCGCTAACCAGCTGATGCGGTGCCATGTTCCATGTGGAACATTGCGTGAGGTACCGTTTCTACCAAAGCCCTAAAATCCTGCTTATCGACACCGGTAATAAAGTATTGGCAGCCAAGATCATTTAAATATGAGATCACCTGCCCGCGATGCTGATAATCCAGCTCCGCAGGGAGATCATCAAGCAAGAACAAGCAGGACTCGCCCGACCTTTCCCGATAATGATCCGCCTGCGCCAGCTTCAGCGCGTAAACCAGTAACTTTATCTGCCCTCTCGACAGATGGTCCGCCGCGGGCTGACCATCCACCTTAATTTTTATATCCGCCCGATGAGCACCATGATTGGTCGACCTGGTGGCAATATCCCGAACCTGATCATGGCTGTATATCTCGGCCAGCGTGCGGCTCTCATCCCAACCGCAGTAATACTCAAAGCTTACCCGCCCCAACCCATCAAAGGCGCCGACAGCCCGCTCCAACTGACCTGCGAGGCCATTGAGATAGGCGCGCCGGTAGTGGGTAATTTGCTCACATAACGGGATTAACTCAGCCGTCCAGGTGCGCAATAAATCCTGATCTATTCTACCATGGCGAAGCAGTTGATTGCGCTGTTTTAGCGTTTTTTGAAAGCGTCGCCAAAGATCGGTGTAACCATGTTCCACGTGGAACACACCCCAATCCAGAAACTGGCGCCGCTGCAGCGGACCGCCCTCCAGAAGCATAAAACTGTGGGCATCTATTAACTGAAGGGGCAGCTCCGACACCAGCTGAACTGCGGACTGCAGTGCCCGGCCATCAACCCGTGCCTCAAACTGACCTTTTGCCGTGCGCCGAATACCCAGTTGGTGACTGGCCCCGGTCTGCTCGTGGGTAAGGCGCGCGGAGACAACCAGCTCGTCAGCATCATTATTCACCACCACGCGCAAATCGCGGTGGCGAAAAGACCGACCGCGACCAAGCATGTAGATGGATTCAAGGAAACTGGTTTTGCCGCTGCCATTAGCGCCATAAATAATATTGGCTTGAGGGTGGCAGGCCGCGCGGACAGCCTCCAGGTTTCTGACCTGAAAGATGTCCAATTGCGAGAGATACACGAGACTAGCGGCGCAGGCTGCTGAAAGAGAGTAAAGGCTCTCCTTTTACAGCCGCATTGGCATAACAACATAAACCGCCGAACCGTCAGCGGCATCTTCGACCAGCGCACTACTGCTGGAGTCGGAGAGAGTCAGGCGCACAGACTCCCCTTTGAGAACATTCAACACATCGAGCAGATAACTGACATTAAAGCCAATCTCCAGCTCATCGCCCACATAGTCCACGCCAACCTCTTCCTCAGCTTCTTCCTGCTCAGGATTGTTAGCCACCATTTTGATAGCGCCGTTTGACAACACAATGCGAACACCGCGGTACTTTTCATTGGATAGAATAGCGGTGCGACCAAAGGCCTGCTTGAGCTCTGCGCGATCGCCCGTCACCAGCTTGTCGCCACCTTTGGGCAATACACGATCATAATCAGGGTACGCACCGTCGACCAGTTTGGAAGTAAAGCAGTAATCCGTGCCGTTGACGCGAATATGATTGGAACCCATTGCAACTCGAACCACACCCTCGTCGGCAACCAGACGCGATAACTCCATCACGCCTTTGCGTGGGAGAATAGCCTTGATCAGTTCAGGCACCTCAATAGCGCAGTCAGCATCACAGAGCGCCATGCGATGACCGTCGGTGGCCACTGCACGCAGTTTGTTGGCACTGACCTCCCAGAGCATACCATTGAGATAGTAACGGACGTCCTGCTGCGCCATGGCAAACGAGGTGGCATCGATCAGATGCTTTAATGTCGCTGCATCGACATCGAATTCAATATTGTTTTCACCGCTATCCGTGGAGGGAAATTCGTTGGCCGGCAGCGTCGCCAGCGTAAAACGGCTGCGACCACTGACCACCTGGGCCTTGCCATCGCTGCTGGAAAAAGTGAGATTGGCTCCATCCGGCAGAGAGCGACAGATATCGAGCAGTTTACGCGCCGACACAGTGACTTCACCCGCCTCGTCCGCGCTGGCCACATCCGCACTGCCGACAATTTCCACCTCAAGATCGGTGCCGGTCACAGACAGACGCGAACCCTCGAGGGAGAGCAGAACATTGGACAAAATAGGCAGCGTCTGGCGTCTCTCGACCACACCGACAACCAGCTGTAATGGCTTAAGCAATACTTCACGGGAAAGGCTAAATTTCATGGTAACTTTTTATCTCCAGCACTGTTTAATGGCTCTTGCTAACGTCTTGTAACGCTCCGCGATCCTGTTTACGCAGTCTCATCCTGCGGTTTACATTCAACTCGGCACCCGGTTTTGAGGCGATGGCCAAGCAGAAAAAATCGGTAACCTGTTGATTTTTAACTGGAAAGTGTTCTATAGAGGTTTTTTAAATCGCGCTCCACTTCCCGGTCAGTAGCTTCCAGTTCTTTCACCTTGCGGCACGCATGCAACACTGTTGTATGGTCGCGACCGCCAAATGACTCGCCGATCTCCGGAAGGCTGTAATTGGTCAATTCCTTGGCCAGCGCCATCGCCACCTGACGTGGCCGTGCAACGGAGCGGCTGCGGCGCTTTGAGAGCAGGTCGGACATCTTCAGCTTGTAGTAGTCCGCCACCACTCTTTGAATGTTGTCTATGGTAACCAGCTTGTCTTGCAGCGCCAACAAATCTTTCAGCGATTCACGAATTAAATCGATATCAATAACACGGCCACTAAACTGCGCATGGGCCATCACCCGCTTGAGCGCACCTTCCAGCTCGCGCACATTTGAGCGGATACGCTGGGCGATAAAAAACGCCGCATCGCGAGACAGATCCATACCCACCTGCTCCGCCTTGTTAATCAGAATCGCGACCCTGGTCTCCAGCTCCGGCGGCTCAACAGCTACGGTCAAACCCCAACCAAAACGGGACTTGAGACGCTCCTCAACACCGTCGATCTCCTTGGGGTAGCGATCACAGGTTAGGATCATCTGCTGACCGCGCTCCAACAGGGCGTTGTAGGTGTGGAAAAACTCTTCCTGGCTGCGATCTTTCCCCGCAAAGAATTGAATATCATCAATCAACAGCGCGTCCACCGACCGATAGAACTGCTTGAATTCATCGATCGCCTTAAGCTGCAGGGCCTTGACCATATCCGCCACAAAGCGCTCAGAATGAAGATAGACAATTTTGGCGTCTGGCTTGCGCTCGCGCAGGGCATTGCCCACAGCGTGCATCAAGTGGGTTTTACCCAGACCAACACCACCATAGATAAACAGCGGGTTGTAGGAACCACCGGGGTTCTCGGCCACTTGCTGGGCTGCCGCCAAGGCCAGCTGATTTGATTTGCCCTCGACAAAACTGTCGAAGGTAAAAGCGCTATTGAGGTTGCTTTTAAGACTGTGCTCGGCGGCTGAGGTAATAATTGTCGGCGCACGAACTGGCTCTACAATCCAGCTATCCTGTCGCATATCCTGGCCGGCAAAATGGGATGACTGTGATAGCGCGGGTGATTCAACAGGCGAATCAGGCCCATAGTTAGTGTCTGGTGGTGAAATCAACGCGGTCGAGCCGCTATGACCATTGGTTCGAGGCAACCCATGGTCTTTAAACGCCGGTGCTTTCTCAGCCTGCGCGACCACCGCCACCGCACATTGACCGGCATCAAACTGGGCGAACAGCTGCTCAATACGAGCAAGAAATTTACTCTGCACCCAGTCTTCAATAAAGCGGTTCGGCGCCACCAGCTGAACACGCTGACGGTAGCCGGGAAGACCCGCATCAAGCGCCGCATCACCACTGTATAGCTGAGCCCGCAAAGGCCTGATCCAGGTATTGAACTGCTGTGCCGGAAGCTCGCCACTCAACTGTCTGGTGCAATTCGCCCACAGGGTCTCCAGACCGGATTCATCCATCAATTGCTCACCGTTAGTCAGGCTCAACGCCCCAGACTCAGAAAATGGGTTTAGTTCCACTGTTTTTGCTTCTCGATTCAATTCCAACCCCAAAGGCACGCAGCAAAGAGGATCCGAGCTGCGGCTAACCAAAACAGGTTCAAACCTGTTTGTGCTTACCCGTTCTTAATTTTTTTTGTTTTTCTATTTGTATCTGTTGTCGCTCAATGTCGTTTTCGTCGGTAATAGCCGCTGGTAACACCCAGGGTGCAACAATCCCCTCAGAAATCCCCCCGACCGCTTATATAAAATCATAAAGTCGCTTCTTAAAACTCTTATTGAACCATGTGTTAAAACATGTATTAAAGCAATCCCGCGGCGGGACGTCGATTCTATACGGCTGAAATCAATTTATCCACACCGGAAAACTGTGGACACTTTCAACAAAAATTAAAAAAATGTTTTATTTCAACAGGTTAAAGAATATCAAATTTTTTGTTATTAACAGGGAAAGGAATATTTTTGATCAATATTTAACCAACATCTGTGGATAAGATGTATATAACCAGTACAAAACCAGTGTTTTAAGTAACAGATTTCAAGTCGGTTTTAATTTGTGTTGCGGAGCCTTTCTGGAAGGTGACCAAAGCAGAAAAACAGGTCACTTTCCAATCAGGTCACTTTCCAATACAGAAGGATGAAAAGATGCGCCCCAACAGATCGTCGGAGGTAAAACTGCCGGTAATCTCGGAGAGATAATTTTGTGCCTGCCTGAGGTCCTCGGCCAATAATTCGCCGGCACCATTGGCGCTCAGTTGCCGCTGTCCAGTAACAACCAATTCAAGGGCATTTTCCAGCGCGGCAAGATGGCGCCGACGGGCCGAAAACAACCCCTCCTCACGGCCCTCAAAACCCATACTGGCCTGCAGATGCTCAACCAACCCTTCAATACCGATTTTGGTTTTCGCGGAAATCGCAAAGCTGTCAACTGCTTGGGCTGAATTGCTGGCGGCCAATCTGCCCGGTGTATGACCGGACTGATCAATTTTATTGAGCACCAGGGTAATTGGCTGTTGTGCATCGGCAAAACGTTCGAAGTAGTCAGGCCAGATGGCGCGTAGATCCGGGTTTTCCGTTTCGCAGGCATCGACCAGAAACAGCACCAGATCGGCCTGTTCAATCTCACACCAAGCGCGCCGAATCCCCTCCTGCTCGACCATATCATCACTGTCACGCAGCCCGGCAGTATCGACAATATGGAGCGGCATGCCGTCGAGGCTGATTGTCTCGCGCAACACATCGCGCGTTGTGCCAGCCTGCGGCGTAACAATCGCCGCTTCACGACCGGCCAGCGCATTTAACAGGCTGGATTTACCGGCATTGGGTTTGCCCGCCAGCACAACCGTCATACCATCCCGCAACAATGAGCCCTGCTGCGCTTTGTTGAGTGTTGCCGCAAGATCCTGCGTCAACGTGGCGAGGTTGTCCGCCAGCCGCTGATCAGCAAGGAAATCAATCTCCTCCTCCGGAAAATCAATTGCCGCTTCGACATAGATGCGAATATTGATCATCCGCTCGACCAGTTCGTTGATCAATCTGGAAAAATCCCCCTGCAGCGAGCGCACCGCACTCCGCGCCGCCTGCAGGGATGAGGCATCGATTAAATCGGCAATCGCTTCAGCCTGGGCCAGATCCAGCTTGTCATTGAGAAAGGCTCTCTCGCTGAATTCCCCTGGGCGCGCCGGGCGCGCACCCAGCTCGACGCAGCGCTTAACCAGTGCATCGAGAATAATCGGGCCACCATGGCCCTGCAGCTCAAGCACATGCTCACCGGTAAAAGATGCCGGCGCAGGAAAATAAATCGCCACCCCCTCATCCAGAATCTCGCCATCCGCGGCCAAAAACTTGCTGTAGGTCGCCTGACGTGGCAACAACGCTCTACCGGTTATAGCCTGGGCAAAGGGTGTGATATCAGCAGCGGACAGGCGCACAATGCCAACACCGCCGCGCCCTGGTGGTGTCGCAATCGCAACAATACTGTCAGTGTGGTTTTGCACGGTTTAGCACCAGGATAAAAAAGGCCCTCGAGGGGCCTTTTTGTTGTCGATCGTTTGTCTTGTTATGGTAACCATTCTGGCTCTACTTTTTGCTCGGAGTGCCTTTTTTCCCGACACTGGCAGTCTCCAGCTGACGATTAACATACCATTGCTGGAACATCGACAGCAGGTTGTTCACTGTCCAGTAAAGCACCAATCCTGAAGGGAAGATCATAAAGAAGAAAGTAAAGGCAATCGGCATGACTTTCATTACCATCGCCTGAGTTGGGTCGGTCGGCATCGGCTGCATCTTCTGCATCAACATCATGCTGGCGCCCATTATCAGCGGCAGAATAAAGTAGGGGTCTTTGGCCGACAGGTCATGAATCCAGAAAATCCACGGCGAGTGACGAATCTCAACACTCTCCAACAGCACCCAATAGAGAGCAAGAAATACCGGCATCTGCAGTAACATGGGGAAACAGCCACCTGCGGGGTTAACCTTTTCCTTTTTATACAGTGCCATCAATTCCTGCGACATCTTTTGCCGGTCGTCGCCATAGGTCTCTTTTAAACGCTCCATCTTTGGCTGCAGGCTGCGCATTTTCGCCATTGAGCGCAAGCTCGCGGCAGACAGCGGGTAGAGCAGCACCTTGATGCCAATGGTGAGCAAGATAATCGACCAACCCCAATTACCCAGCACGTTATGGATCGCCTGCATTGCGGCGAAGATCGGTTTCGCCAACATCCACAGGAAACCGTAATCCACCGTTAAATCCAGATAGGGCGCCAACGCTTCAAGCTTGTCCTGATCTTTAGGCCCGACATAAAACTGTGCCCCGTATTCACCCGATGCACCGGGAGCCACAGCAATTTTTTCACCGGTAAACCCAAGCAGGTAGATATCCTGGCCACTGAGTTTGCGCAGGCTGAAATGGTTGAGTTGATCAGCTGGTGGAATCCAGGCACTGATAAAGTAGTGCTGAACCATTGCCACCCAACCACCTTCGATGCTGGTTTTAACACTGGCCTCTTCGATATCGGAGAAATCATGTTTGGCGAAATTCTTCTCTGGCTCCCTCAGCGCTGCGCCAAGATAAGGGCTAATACCGCCACTGGACTCAACCAGTGGCTGGTGAGAGTCACGTTTAATCTGACCATAAAAAGTCGCTTCCCAGGGCTCATAGCTGGAGTTGTTAATCAGGTAGCTAACCCCAATCACATACTCTGAACGGCTAAAACTAAAACGTTTCACCAACCGAACACCATTCTGATTAAGCGTCAGGTCAACATTTAATGTGGCTTGGTCGGGGTCAAGCGCAAAGGAGCTAGCTGATGCGGTATAGCGCGCTCGCCCCTCCCGGGTATCGGTGCCATTTTTACCAATCAGGCCACTTTGGGCGATATATTCATTGCGTGAGGTTCTGGTCAGCAGCGTAAAAGGATCGCCACCGTCTTTATCCATCTTGTTGAGGTGCTCAAACAGCTTAACCTGGACAATATCGCCACCCAGGGTATCGATGGTAACTTCGATGGTATCCGTGGTAACCACAACCAGGCGGGTATCAAGCTTTGTCTCAACTGCCGCCAACTCTTCGACCGGTGTGTCGACCAGAGTCGGTAGCTCATCATTGGTCGGCAGTTCTGGCGCCGCTGACTGACCGGATATCTGCGCCAATTCAGTGTTTGACGAAGCGACCTGCGGCGCGTCTGGAATCATCACTGCTGATTGCTGGACCGGGATTTGACTGGCAGCGTTATCCTGAAACTGGTTCCATTCAACAACTAACAACCATGCAACAAGACCAATTGCGGCGATATTTAGGCTTTTCTTCCAATCCATTCTATTTAAGACTCTGTGTGATGATCGTTAGCGGAGTGTGTGTTGTCCGATTTACCAGAATGTTCAACCGGCAGCACCGGATCGTAACCCCCTGAATGGAAAGGCTGGCATTTTACTATTCTAATCAGCGTAAGATAACCCCCTTTTAGAACACCAAAGCGGCGAAAGGCTTCTTCAGCATAGTTTGAGCAGCTGGGATGAAAACGGCAGTTGGATCCAAGCAGAGGACTGATGGCATATTGGTAACCTTTAATCAATGCAATCGCCAACCTACGCATCAGACCTGCCCTCTTTTTCCAGACGAGCAACCAGTCTAACCCATGTCTGCCGGATCAATGTTGTCATTTCAGGGGAGGAGAGTTTTCCAAGATCCTTGCGCGCCAGAAACACCAGATCAACCGCAACTGGCAATGGTGTCAGGCGAAAGGTTTCGCGCACAACCCGTTTGACCCGGTTGCGGGCCACTGCGGTGGGAACATTTTTTTTACCGATAACCAAACCCAACCGCGACGTTTCCGTGCCGTTGGGTTCAGCGAGTATCAATAGATTGGGATGAGCAACCCGAACACTGTTGTTATCAAATACTTCTTTAAATTCGAAGGACTTGAGTAAACGTCGATTTTTACCGAAGGGAGCTCTGGGCATAGACAGCCCTGAAAGCACTTAAGCTGCTAAGCGCTTACGGCCTTTGGCGCGACGACGATTCAAAACGGCACGGCCGCCTGCAGTTGCCATACGAGCTCTAAAACCGTGTGTACGTTTACGCTTTAATACGCTTGGTTGAAATGTTCTTTTCATAACGTCAATCCGACAAAGTCTTAACTATTCAAATTTTTGCCAGCACCTATGGCGGAAAAATGCCTTCAGGGTGATGGGGCGCGGGAGTTTAATGAAAATCACCAACTGATTCAATGCTTAATTACTATATCGGCGACTTATTAATGGTTTATCAATACGGGCTTAATGTCGAGGTCAAAACATCTCTCTTCCTTATATAGCGTTTTCACCGCAAAAGCCATTACCCACAAACGACCGGCAGCAACCCAACAACTTATCCCCAGTAAATCACCAAAGTTAACTCCCTCGCGACCAACATTTTGCGCGCCTCAAGTAAACCTGTGGGCAACGGGTGAAAAAAAAATGGATCAATCCACAGAAAACAGCGTCTACAGCTATAACATCCAAACAGACAAAATATCTATACAGGGCTGACCAGGTTCAATACAGTTTAAAAGCCATAACTACCAACACCGATATACAGGCAAACATTGACCCTAACCTATTGATTTAAATTTGTTTATTTTAGTTACCCACAAAATCGGGAATACCTAACAATAATAACAACTATCTTACATACACTTTACATAGTTAATTACTTAATAGTTTTATTAACACTACCTCTGCCAGGAACCGCAATGGCCGCAACAACCAATATAAAATAAAGTGATTAAAT
>JALRJD010000305.1 GCA_023255165.1 Porticoccaceae bacterium
GCAATGCGTCGCACACCGTCGGCGGTAAACTCAATCTCCACCCCCTCGGTGGCCATCAACTGCTGGTATTGCCTGGTCAGCGAGGCTTTGGGTTCGGTGAGAATGCGTTCAAAATCATTAATCTTCAGGGAATTGAGCTCGACGCGAATCGGCAGGCGGCCCTGCAGTTCCGGAATCAGATCCGACGGCTTGGCCAGATGAAACGCACCGGACGCGATAAACAGAATATGGTCGGTCTTGATCATGCCGTATTTGGTGCTGACCGTGCTGCCCTCAATCAGCGGCAGCAGATCGCGCTGCACACCTTCGCGAGAGACATCGGCGCCGCTGGCTTCACCACGGCGGCAGACTTTGTCGATCTCGTCGAGAAAGACAATGCCATTTTGTTCGGCGGCGGTCACCGCGGTGGCTTTAATCTCATCTTCATTGATCAGCTTGCCGGCTTCCTCTTCCTTGAGCTGCTTCATCGCATCGGCGACGGTCAGTTTGCGGGTCACGGTTTTGCCTTTGCCCATACTGCTGAACATATTTTGCAGCTGCGAAGTCATCTCTTCCATGCCCGGAGGCGCCATAATTTCCACGCCGGGGCTTAACTGGCTGATTTCGATCTCGATCTCTTTATCGTTGAGAGCGCCTTCACGCAGTTTCTTGCGGAAAATCTGTCGTGTCGACGAGGCCTGTTCGGTCTGACTGTCAACACTGCGCGCCGGCGGCAGCAACACATCGAGAATACGCTCTTCGGCGGAATCCATAGCGCGCTGTTCGACTTTAATAATCTCCTGCTCGCGCACCTGCTTCACCGAGGTTTCGACCAGATCGCGAATAATCGATTCCACATCCTTGCCGACATAACCCACTTCAGTGAATTTGGTCGCTTCAACTTTGACAAAGGGCGCATTGGCCAGCCGCGCCAGACGGCGGGCTATTTCAGTTTTGCCGACGCCAGTGGGACCGATCATCAGAATATTTTTCGGTGTGACTTCGTTGCGCATTTCCTCATCGAGCTGCGCCCGGCGCCAGCGATTACGCAGGGCGATTGCCACTGAACGCTTGGCATCGTCCTGGCCAATAATATGACGATTCAGCTCGTGGACAATTTCGCGGGGGGTCATTTGAGACATAGTTTGTCCTGATAAAAAGTAAAAAAATTAAACGTTGCTATCGAGTTCTTCAATAGTGCGATTGTGATTGGTGTAGATGCAGATATCGCCGGCGATCTTCAAACCTTGCTCAACAATATCCCGGGCGCTCATTTCAGTGTTATCCAGCAGGGCGCGGGCGGCGGACTGGGCGAAGGGGCCGCCAGAGCCAATTGCGATAAGATCATCTTCCGGCTGAATCACATCACCGTTGCCAGTGATAATCAGCGAGGCTTCGCTGTCAGCCACCGCCAGCAGAGCTTCGAGTTTGCGCAGAATGCGGTCGGTGCGCCTGTCTTTAGCCAGCTCCACCGCGGCGCGG
>JALRJD010000313.1 GCA_023255165.1 Porticoccaceae bacterium
ACCAATGGCAAAACCACCTGCGCACAGTTGCTGGCGAATTTGTTTGAGTTGCTTGGTGAGCCTGCCGGTTATATCGGGACTCTCGGTTACCATCTCAGTGGTTACAACCTTAGCGGTCACAGCCTTGGCGGCGACAGCAAAGTCAGTAATAGTGCAGGCTGCGAAGACAGTGTGCTGACCACACCGGATGCGATTTCCATGCAGCGTATTCTGGCCGAGTTGCGCGACAGCGGCGCACGCCGGGTTGCCCTTGAAGCCTCCTCGCACGGTCTGGTGCAGCGACGTCTGGCCGGGCTGCAAGTTGATACCGCGATCTTTACCAATTTGAGTCGCGATCATCTCGACTACCACGGCGACCTGAATAGCTATGCCGCCGCCAAGTCGCGCCTGTTTGGCATGTCTGGGCTCAAACATGCAGTGATCAATCTCGACGACAATGTCGGGCGCTTGATTTTGGGTAATCTGGATCCGGAAGTGAACGGCATTACCTACAGCTTTGAAAACCACACCGCGGATATTCACTGCGACCAAATCGACCTCAGCGCCTCGGCGATCAGCGCCGAACTGGTAACGCCCTGGGGGCGCGGTCGACTCAGCTCATCGCTGCTCGGCAAGTTTAATCTCGCCAATCTGCTCGCCATTATCGGCGCCGCCGGCCTGCAGGGGTTCAAGCTGAATGACATTCTTGGTGCGGCCGCCCAACTGCATGCCGTGCCCGGGCGCATGGAACAAGTTGAAGCCGGCGCCAGCCCCTCGGTGGTGGTCGACTACGCCCACACCCCGGATGCGTTGGACAAAGCGCTGCGCGCACTGCGTCTGCAGTGCAGCGGCCAGCTGTGGGTGGTGTTTGGCTGCGGCGGAGACCGCGATATCGGCAAGCGTGCCGAAATGGGCAGCGTCGCCGACCAACTTGCCGACCGCGTAGTGGTAACCAGCGACAATCCACGCAGTGAGTCGCCACAACAAATTATTGACCAGGTTCTTCTGGGCATCAGCCGTACGGTTAGTGTGGAAGCGGATCGCAGGGAAGCCATCCGCTATGCCATCAACCAGGCTGAGCCGGACGATGTGATTCTGATCGCCGGCAAGGGCCACGAGGCCTACCAGATACTCGGCAGCGAGCGGCTGCCATTTAGTGATCAGGCCGAAGCGCGACTGGTTTTGCGCCAGCGCCGACAGCAGCCCCGCCCGCAATCCAGGCAAAACGGAGGTGCAGCGCAATGATCAGCGAACTGCGCCTGACCGATGCCGCGATTCGCTTTGGCGGCACATTGCTCAATCCGGACTGCGAATTTAACGCGGTCTCAACCGACA
>JALRJD010000330.1 GCA_023255165.1 Porticoccaceae bacterium
CACAGGTCACCCAAGCCGGATTATGGACGGCTCGTTTGCCAATCAGGTGCTGGCGCAGATCGATCTGTATCAAAAGCAGTTTGCCGCACAGGACAGCGCCACCAAGGCCGGGATGTTAAAGGTGGAAGTGCTGCCCAAGCACCTTGATGAAGAAGTCGCGGCCCATATGGTGCGGGGTTTCGGCGGTGTGATTACCAAGCTGACCCAGGCGCAGGCCGACTATATTAATGTGCCAGTCAATGGTCCGTTTAAAGGCGATAGCTACAAGTACTAATTGATTCCGCTTTCCCTGGCGGGCGGCTCCGAGGTTGGGGCCGCCTGTTTGGCGGAGCGGTCGCAGCCCAAGGAACAATGTTGTTATGAACAGCGCCACCCCCCATCTTAGCTTTGAGTTTTTTCCACCTAAAACCGACCAGGGAAAAGCCAGTCTTGCTGAAACCCGCAAGCAGCTCGGGAAATTTAACCCGGAGTTTTTCTCTGTTACCTACGGCGCCGGCGGGTCCACGCGGGCGACCACCATGGATCAGGTTGAGGCGATTCAGGCCGATGGCTTTGAAGTAGCGCCACATATTTCCTTTGGCGGCAGCGATGAAGCCGACGTGCTGGCACTGCTCAACCGTTACAAAGACTCCGGCGTGCGCCATCTTGTCGCCTTGCGCGGCGATCTGCCCTCCGGTGTCGGCGGTGCGGCGCAGCTTGTTCACGCCAATCAGCTGGTTGCCTTTATCCGCGAAAAGACCGGTGATCACTTTAATATCAATGTCGCCGCCTACCCGGAAATTCACCCTGAAGCCGAAAGCTACAGCAAAGATATCTACTGGCTTGGTGAAAAATTCAAGGCTGGCGCCAACCGCGCGATCACGCAATATTTTTACAATGCCGATGCCTATTTCAAGTTTGTCGACGAGTGCGCCAAGACCGGAATTGGCGAGCCGATTATTCCCGGCATTATGCCGCTGACCAACTACAGTAATCTGATTCGTTTCTCCGACAGTTGCGGCGCAGACATTCCACGCTGGTTGCGTTGGCAGCTGAAAGAGCGCAGCGGCAATATCGAAGACTTGATCAGCTACGGCATTGACACCATTACCGAACTCAGCCAGCGGCTGCTGGACGGCGGCGCGCCAGGGCTGCATTTTTACACCATGAATCAATGGCAAGTTACTGATACCCTGTGTCGCAATCTGGGCTTTGCGGAAAATAGCTAATCAGTCGCCATGCGCATTCCACGAATCTTCACCGAGCACGCTCTCAGCAGTGGCGCCAGCATTGTCCTCGACGGCAGTGCTGCGCGACATATCGGTTCCGCACTGCGCATGTCCGTCGGGCAGCAGATTACCCTTTTCAATGGTCAGGGCGGCGAGTTCAGTGCCGAGCTGACCGCGGTTGGCAAGTCCCAGGTATCGGTGATGGTGGGCGACTGTCGGCCTGTCGATCGCGAATCACCTCTACAGCTTCACCTGGCGATTGGGGTTTCCCGCGGTGAGCGCATGGACCTGATTGTGCAGAAAGCCACCGAGCTGGGTGTTACAGATATCACGCCACTGTTCACCGAGCGCACGGAAGTAAAGCTCAGCGCTGAGCGGCTGGAGAAGAAACTCAATCACTGGCAACAGGTGGTTGTCAGCGCCTGCGAGCAGTGCCAGCGCAACCGCCTGCCAACCATTCACAGTGCCCAAACCCTCGAGCAATGGCTGAGCCGCAGTGGTCTGCCAGACACCGCGCTCAAACTGGTTTTGCACCATCGTACCGAGCAGCGCCTGGCACAGTATCAGCCACCGCAAAGTGTCTGCATTCTGGTCGGCCCCGAAGGCGGATTAAGTGACGCTGAAATCCAGCGCGCTATAGGTCAGGGGTTTAAACCCCTCGCTCTGGGCCCAAGGGTGATGCGCACGGAGACCGCACCGCTGGCGGCAATCAGCATTCTGCAATCACTGTGGGGAGATATGGGTTAAAGCGGATGATGCTGAAATGCGGGTTGTCGACCAGAAGACCGCGATCAGTGCCAATACTGATAGTCGATTCGAGCTCCATATTATTTAGCCTCGTCTTGTTGTTATCACCGTGCTCTGCAACAGCAGCTATTTTTGGCGATGGCATTGCTGAAAATGGCATTGAAGACCAACGCCGGATTTCCACCGATGCAGAGCTTAATGCAACCGGGACTATTTATTGCGATGGCGGGTTGCGGGGCACAGCAACTTATATCAAGGCTAATCCCAGTCAGAAACAGATCCCGGCGCTAATCGTTACCGCCGCACATATTTTGTTTAATCAAAAAAAGCGGTGAAATGTATCAAACGTGCAGGCAAACTGCTTACCCGCATTGACATCCTCGACCTGCTCAACCTGCTAGGCACCACCCTGTCGTCTCGTCGTTCGGCTGAGATTGCCTTGATGCCAGTGACTGACCCTGAGATTGACGACTTCATCACAGCTAAGAAAGACTTCTGGCTCCACGGTAACGAGCACCGTCAACAGTCTAACAACTCCATCGTGTTCCATTCGAAGCCTACCACATGGGAACTTCGGTATATCTTTGACAAGATGGTAGAGGCTGGTGGTTCTGAACCAGGATTTATCAATGGTGAGGCAGCTAAGAAACGAGCACCTTGGTTTAAAGGGGTCAACCCATGCGCTGAGATCATGCTCGGAAATAAGAGTTTCTGCAACCTAGTGGAGGTA
>JALRJD010000027.1 GCA_023255165.1 Porticoccaceae bacterium
ATAATGATAAAAAATAATTTGTCAACGCACGCCACGCCTTGATGAGGCACGCCGTGCACAACAGTCGTTGGCTTCGGCTCTGCTGCGAAGACAACAAACGTTGTTGAAATAGCGGCGTCCGAGCGTACACGGACGTATTTACAGCGTGTCGAAGAGACTTGTCCCGATTCCTCGGATGCCCACCCACACAAGACCCTTCGGCTACGCTCAGGGTGACAGGAAAAGCGACCTGTCGCGGTTCCTCTGATGCCCCTCATACAAGACCCCCTCTAGCGCAAACAGATAATCAGGAACCCCACCGTTAACCATAAATGCTAAATAAGGTTGACAGTCAGTCCCGCGCCCCTATCATTAGCGCATCAACCAACCACCACCATGGAGCTCACGCAATGGCCGCCCCTCACGCCCAGGCAACTCAGGAAGAGAACAATATCCGTCACAACTGGACCCGCAATCAGGTACTGGAACTATTCAACCAGCCATTTAATGACCTGCTATTTGATGCCCAGGTCATGCACCGCCGCCACTTCAACCCCAACCAGGTGCAACTCAGCACATTGCTGTCGATCAAAACCGGCGCCTGTCCGGAAGATTGCAAATACTGCCCCCAGAGCGCCCGCTATGACACCGGATTAGAGAAAGAAAAGCTGCTCGAAATCGACGCCGTGATCGAAGCCGCCAAAGCCGCCAAAGCCAGTGGTTCCAGCCGCTTCTGTATGGGTGCCGCATGGCGCTCACCCCACGATCGCGATATTCCAAAAGTGGCGCACATGATCCGCGAGGTCAAAGCGCTGGGTCTCGAGACCTGCATGACGCTGGGCATGCTCTCCGAGCAGCAGGCGGATGATCTCGCCGCCGCGGGTCTGGATTATTACAACCACAATCTCGACACTTCGAAAGAATTTTATGGCGAGGTGATCACCACCAGAACCTACCAGGATCGCCTGAATACACTGGCCAATGTGCGCAACTCCGGCATGAAAGTCTGCGCCGGAGGCATTGTTGGTATGGGCGAAGAGCAGAAAGACCGCGCCGGTCTGCTGATGGAGCTGGCCAATCTGCCCCATCATCCGGAGTCAGTGCCGATCAATATGCTGGTGAAAGTCGCCGGAACCCCGCTGGCCGATGAGAAAGAGCTGGATCCCTTTGAATTTATCCGCACCATCGCCGTGGCGCGTTTGATGATGCCAAAATCCTATGTACGTCTGTCTGCCGGACGTGAAGAGATGAACGAGCAAATGCAGGCGCTGGCGTTTATGGCCGGGGCCAACTCGATTTTCTACTGCGACAAACTGTTGACCACACCCAACCCCAAAGCCAACTCGGATATGCAGCTGTTTCAGCGCCTGGGTATTGAGCCCGAGCAGTATCAAATGGAAAAAACCAGCGCCGAGCAGGAGGCCGAATTGCACCAGACTCTGCTTGAGGCAAAGACAGACGCGCAGTTTTACCGCGCCAGTTAATCGCCGATGAACTCTATGGACGCCACGCTGCAGGCGCAGCTGAATCAGCGCCGCGAAGCGCATCTCTATCGCACCCGCCTCAATGTCGAGTCCGGTTGCTCGTCACTGCTGCAGGTGGATGGGCGAGCGCTGATAAACTTTTGTAGTAATGATTATCTTGGCCTTGCCGGGCATCCGGATATTCGTCGCGCGCTGCAACAAGCCGCCGATCAATACGGCACCGGCAGCGGCGCATCCCATCTGATTAGTGGTCACTCGGTGGCGCATCACCAGCTTGAGGAACAGCTTGCGGAGTTTACCGGGCGTCCGCGGGCACTGCTGTTTTCCACCGGCTATATGGCCAATATCGGCGCCATTAATGCCTTGATTGGACGTCGCGATCTGATTGTTCAGGATCAGCTTAACCACGCTTCGTTGCTCGATGGCGGGCGTCTGTCGCAAGCGGATTTTCAACGCTACAAACACAATGATATTGCTCACCTGCGCCAGCGGCTGGAAAAATCCAGCGCGCCACGCAAGCTGATCGTTACCGATGGCGTTTTCAGCATGGATGGCGACACGGCGCCGCTGCGCGAGATTAGCAATCTCGCCGCGGAGCATAATGCCTGGCTGATGGTCGACGACGCCCATGGCCTTGGTGTGCTCGGGCAGCAGGGCGCCGGTCTGGTGGAACAGCTCAAGTTGGATGTCGAGCAGGTGCCGGTGTTGATGGGTACGCTGGGCAAAAGTTTTGGCACCTTTGGCGCGTTTATCGCCGGCAGCGAAGCGCTGATCGAAACCCTGATTCAATTTTCGCGAAGCTATATTTACACCACGGCCCTGCCACCAGCGATTGCCGCTGCAACCTTGGCCAGCCTTGAAATTGTTCGTCGCGAGGATTGGCGTCGCGACAAACTGACCCAATTGATTCAGCGCTTTCGCAGTGGCGCCGAGCAGATTGGTTTGCAGCTGGCTGCGTCCAGCACGCCGATTCAGCCGCTGCTGATCAACGATGACCAAAAGGTGATGCAGCTGGGGCAACAATTGCGCGACGCTGGATTTCTGGTCGGCGCGATTCGCCCACCGACTGTTCCCGCGGGCACCGGGCGCCTGCGTATAACCCTTTCCGCCGAGCACAGCGACGAGCAGGTCGACCAGTTGCTTGATGCCCTGGACAGCTTATCTGGCAGTGACACACCGACATGAATGGGGTTGTCTCCTTATCAAATAGCTCAGTAATAAATAGCTCAGTGATAAATAGCTCTTTATCAAAGAGCTCTGCATTAACCCATTATCTTTTCCGTGGCTCTCAATCCGGCAACCCCATCCGCCTCTATACCCAGCCGCTGGTATTGCTGCATGGTTGGGGAATGGAC
>JALRJD010000064.1 GCA_023255165.1 Porticoccaceae bacterium
GGCAGCAATGTGCCCGCCAGTGCCGCCGCCATCAGGTTGATGGACATGGCAATGGCGATAACCAGAGCGATGGTCCAGTCATTGAACCAGAGCGAGACAACCGCGCCCATCACCACCGCCCAGAGCATGCCGTTCAGGGCGCCGACGGCAAATTCCTTGCTCAGCAGCCACTTCAGGTTGCTGCTTTCAATCTGTCCCAGGGCCATGCCACGAATCACAACGGTCAGTGTCTGGCTGCCGGCGACGCCGCCCATGCTGGCGACGATGGGCATCAAGATGGCCAGTGCCACGACTTTTTCCAGGGTTGCCTCAAACAGGCTGATCGCACTGGAGGCGAGGATGGCGGTGAGCAAGTTGAGTCCCAGCCACAAAGCCCGGCGGGGTGTGGTGCGGCCGATAGAAGAAAAGGTGTCCTCGGTATCACTGAGGCCGGCCAGCGCCAACAGGCTGTGGTCGGCATCTTCAACAATCACGTCGACCACGTCATCAATGGTGATGCGCCCAAGCAGGCGCTGTTTGTCGTCGATAACCGGCGCCGAGACCAGATCCTGGCGCTGGAACAGCTGGGCGACCTCGGAGTCGGTGAGATTGACATGAATGGCCTCAACTTCTGTATTCATGACCTCGCGAACCGTGGTGCTGGGGCTCGATGTCAGCATCTTGCTGAGTGACAGAACGCCCAAAAAGGTGTCGTTGCGGCTGACCACGAAGAGGTTGTCGGTGACATCCGGCAGCTCTTCAAAGCGGCGCAGGTAACGCAATACTACATCGATGCTGATATCCGGGCGCACTGTGATAACCTCGGTGTCCATTAGACCACCGGCGGTATCTTCATTGTAAGTAAGCACTGACTCTACACGCTGGCGATCCTGTACGGACATGGCCTGCAGAACCTCGGGAATAACCCGATCAGGCAGCTGCTGCAGGATGTCGACAATATCGTCCACATCCAGACCTTCGGTAATGGAGGCGACTTCCGCGCCATCCATCAGGGTGAGGAATTCGAGCTGAATGTCGTCTGACAGCTCCTGTAATACCTCACCGTTGATATCGCTATCGACCAGCTCCCAGAGCAGATGACGCATTCGCGGGGGCGCGATTTCCAGTTGGTGGGCAATGTCCGGGGGCGAGAGATTGTTGAGAATATGCCGCACCTGATTGAGGGTGCCGGAATCGATGGCAGAGCCGAGCCTGGTCAGCAGGTTGTTATCGTTGTTGTTCATGCATCGCTCCCTTCTCTGCGCTGAGTCACTTCAGCGCCAGTATTCTAACCAGCTGGGCGAGAGATCGGTAGTTTTAACTGGTGAAGGGGGGCAAACAGTTATCCAGCGGGCGCCGGATTATTCGCCTTCGCCAAAATAGTCGGCGATCAATGTGCTGATGGCGCTGTGGGCTTCCTGCTCATCTTCGCCATCAAACTCGAAGATCAGACAGGTACCTTTGCTGGCGGCGAGCAACATCAGCGACATAACACTTTTGGCGTCGACCAACGGCTCCTGCTTGCCAGTGCGAATGGTGCAGCCAAAGCGACCGGCGGTGCTGGCCAGTTTGGTGGCGGCTCTGGCGTGGAGACCGAGCCTGTTGATGATATCCAGCTGGCAGCGAATCATTTGGCGGTCACCGCACTATTCACGATGACAGCTCCTTGTGTGATACATGCACAAAGGGATGCTCCGCGGCAAAGTGTTCATGCTGTCTGTTGGCCAGATAAACCGAGCGATGCTGGCCGCCGGTACAGCCGATCGAGACGGTCAGATAACTGCGGTTATTTTGCTGAAAGCGCGGAATCCAGCGGGTGAGAAAACCAATAATATCGGCCAGCATCGAGGCCACATCAACCTGGCTCTCGAGAAATTGAATCACTTCCGGGTCGTTACCAGTCTTGTTTTTAAGGTGGTCTTTCCAGTAGGGGTTGGGCAGGCAGCGCACATCAAAGACAAAGTCCGAGTCGGTTGGCACCCCCTTTTTAAAGCCAAAGGATTCAAACAGAATCGACATATGTTGGGGCTTTTTCGGCACCACGGTATTTTTAATCAGATCGCGCAGTTGATGCAGCGACAGACGCGAGGTGTCAACGGTGCGGTCGGCGATCTCCAGCATTGGACTGAGCATGGTCTTTTCCAGATCGATTGCTTCCTTGAGACCGATCTCTTGATTGCTCAGGGGGTGGCGGCGACGGGTTTCGCTGAAGCGGCGCAACAGATCCGAACGATTGGCAAACATAAAAATAACGTTGACATCGACCTGGTCTGAATCAAGCCCAGCCAGCGTTGTCGCTATCTTGCTGAGATCACCGACCAGGTTTCGCGCGTCGATACCGACCGCAATATTGAGGTTTTGGTGGTTATCTTTGGCCGTGATTTGGTCGATCAAATTTTCCAGCAAGCTGGCCGGCAGGTTATCAATACAGGTAAAGCCGACATCCTCAAGGATATTCAGTGCGGAGGTTTTTCCGGAGCCGGAGTGCCCGCTGATAACGACCAGGCGCATGGTTAGGCTGCGCGCTCGAGTTTCAGTGCGGTGTTGTACAGCTCTTCACTGCTGTTGCACTGGCGCAGGGATGCGCGTGATTCGTCATCCTGCATAATCGAGGCAACCCGCGACAGCGTGGCGAGGTGTTCCTCGTTCTGCTCTTCCGGAACAATCAGAGCAAAGATCAGATCCACGGGTTTGTCGTCCAGTGAGTCAAAGTCCACCGGCTCTTCGAGCTTTACCAGACAGCCGTGGATGCGGTTAAACCCGGCGACACGGCAGTGGGGAATGGCCACGCCCTCGCCAATGCCGGTACTGCCGAGGCGCTCGCGGGCGACCAGATTGTGGAACAGATTGTCGGCCTGTTCGCCGTCACCGCCAAGCTGGCTGGTGATAAAAGCTGACAGATTTTCCAGAACCCGTTTTTTACTGCCGCCGGGAATATCGCACTGAGTCATCTGTTGAGTGAGTATGTCGGTGATTTTCATTGACGGATCTTAACGGCCTCGGTGTTTCTCTTTGTATTTAATCAGTTGTCGATCGAGCTTGTCGGTGAGAGCGTCAATCGCCGCGTACATATCTTCATGCTGCGAGTTGGCAAACAGCTCTCCGCCGCTGACATGAATAGTCGCTTCTGCATTGTGGGTTAGTTTGTCTACGGTGAGAATGACGGAAGTGCTGGTGATCTGCTCAAAGTGTCGCTCGAGTTTGCTGAATTTTTGGGTGATGTACTCTCGAATCGCCGTGGTAATTTCAAGGTGGTGACCGCTGATGGTTAATTGCATTCAGTACTCCTGTCTACTTGGGTGGTTAAAATCGTTTGCGTTGGCTTGAGGATGGGATGCCCAGGCTCTCCCGGTATTTGGCCACTGTTCGGCGTGCGACTTGAATGCCCTGCTGCTCGAGCAGAGAGGTTAGCTTACTGTCACTAAGTGGTTTTGCCGGTTGTTCTGCATTGATCATCTCTTTCAGGATAGCGCAAACCGCAGTTGATGAACACTCCCCACCGCCGGCTGTTCCCACATGGCTGGAAAAGAAATATTTCAGTTCAAAAATACCCTGTGGCGTGGCCAGATATTTGCTGGTCGTGACACGCGAGATGGTCGATTCGTGAAGCTCAAGCTTGCTGGCGATATCCGACAATACCATGGGTTTCATAGCCACCGGGCCGTGATCGAGAAACCCTTGCTGCAGCTCGACAATGGTGATGGCGACGCGCATCAGGGTTTCGTTGCGGCTTTCTATGCTGCGCAAAAACCACCGTGCCTCGGCGAGATTGTCTTTTAAAAACTGGTTTTCGTCGCTGTTGTCCGAGCGTTTGATCAACGCCGAATAGGAATCGTTGATACGCAGTCGCGGCATATTGCTGTCGTTGAGTTTGACCCGCCAGCGACCATTGCTTTTCTCGACATAAGCGTCTGGCACTATATATTCAACGTCATTGCTACTCAGCGCTTCACCGGGCCGCGGGTTTAGGCTGCGGATCAACAGCAGCGCGCCCTGAAGTTGGTCGGCGCTGAGCCCGGCTTTTTTGGCCAGACGCACACTGTCAACCGTTGCAATATCCTGTAAGTAGTCGCTGACCAGATGTTTTGCTGAGACCAGATACTCGGTCTCTGGAGCCAGCTGGTTGAGCTGAATCATCAGGCACTCGCTGATACTGCGGGCAAATACGCCTGGTGGATCGAACTGTTGCAGACGATGTAACACCGCCAGCAGCTCATCTTCATGGAGTTCGTCTTCAACGTCGTCGTATTGAATGTGGGCGGTGATATCGGCCAGCTCGGCAGAGATAAAACCGGCGCTGTCGATAGAGTCGATAAACGCGGAGGCAATCTCGCGATCGCGATCGGAAAACGGGGTCAGGTTAAGTTGCCACTCGAGATGGCCCTGAAAGGATTCGGTAACCTGATAAACCTGCTCAAGATTAACTTCGCCGCCACTGCCGCTGGTTGCGCTCGCCGGACTGTAGACATCATCCCAGTTGGCGTCGACCGGCAGATCCTTGGGAATCTCGTCGCTCCATTCGTACTCGGGCGCCTGCTCGCTGTTGCGTTCCGCTTCTTCGACCTGATTGGTTTCACTGGTCTTCTGGTTTGTTTCGGCCTGACTGGCCGGCTCGCTGCCGTCGTCGTCAAGTTCAAGCAGCGGATTGCTGTAGAGCTGTTCAATCATTTCCTGACGCAGATCCAGAGTCGACAGCTGCAAAAGACGGATGGCCTGCTGCAACTGCGGTGTCATGGTCAGTTGCTGACTGATCTTGAGCTGAAGGCCTTGGCGCATAGAGGAACGTTGTTATTCGATAAGCGGACTGCAAGTTTAGTGCCAATTTGATGTTGCTGGCAATCGACGATTGATTGGCGCGGCGGATTTTTGCCGGAGCCAGAGCGTTTTAATCTGCTATTACAGCGTTAAAGAGTAAAGTTTTCGCCGAGGTAGGTCTTTCGCACCTTGGCATCATTGAGAATGTCGCTGGTAGTTCCCTCGGCGATCACATGGCCCTCGCCGATAATGTAGGCGTGCTCACAGATATCCAGCGTTTCGCGAACATTGTGGTCGGTGATCAGCACGCCAATACCACTGTCGCGCAAATGGCGAATAATCATTTTGATGTCGGTTACCGAAATCGGATCGACCCCGGCAAAGGGTTCGTCGAGCAGAATAAACTGCGGGTTTGCGGCCAGAGCGCGGGCGATTTCAACCCGGCGGCGCTCACCACCGGAGAGACTCATGCCCTGATTTTTGGCCAGGTGCGAAATATGAAACTCGCGCATCAGCTCCGCGGCGCGCTGGTTGCGCTGTTCACGGTTGAGCTCTTTGCGGGTTTCAAGAATAGCGAGAATATTGTCTTCGACGCTGAGCTTGCGAAACACTGAAGGTTCCTGGGGCAGGTAGCCGAGGCCACGGCGGGCGCGGCCATGCATTGGCAGGGCAGTGATATCGTCGCCGTCGATGGTGATCGAGCCGCCGTCCTGGGCGATCAGGCCGATAATCATATAAAAGCAGGTGGTTTTGCCCGCGCCATTAGGGCCGAGCAGGCCGACAATTTCGCCTTGCCTGACCGACATCGAGACATCTTTGACCACTGGCCGTTTGCCATAGGCCTTGGCCAGATTGTGCGCTTTTAAAGTAGCCATCAGGGCGTGGTTTCCTCGCTTTGATTTTTAATCGCGTCACTTTCGGTTTCGCGCTCACCCTCGCTTTCACTCTCACTCTGAAGCGCGGAGGGTGGTATCACCAGCTGGATGCGTTTCTGGTCTCCCAGATTATCGCCTTTGGCCTTCCAGGTCTGTTTGCCGATGTCGTAGTCAATCGAGTCGCCCTTGATGATGGTGCCATCGCGGGAGAGCACTGCATTGTGCTTCAGGGCAATGCTGTTATCGGCCGGCCGGTAGTCAATATGGTCGGCGCGGGCAATCATCATCGGACCGTTGATCGAAGGCTTTTCCCGATAGCTGGCCGGCTTGCCGTCGCACTCTATGTGGCTGATCTTGTTGTTTTTCATATGCAGAATAATCTGATCCGCCTCAATCATTACGCTGCCCTGACTGATTACAACGTTGCCGCGATAGACAGTGCTGCCGGTTTTGTCATTGCGTTCGGCGTAATCGGACTCGATGGAGATTGACTGTTGGCGATCATCCGGAAGTGCCTGCGCCAAACTGGCTGACAGCATGCCGAGCAGTAACAACGCGGCGAGCAGCACTGTTGGTGATGAAGGGCTTTTTTCGGAAGCCACTTTATCAAGGGCCACTTTATCAACGGCTAAGTTAGCGGGGTTCATGGATTATCCTGACCTTGGATTGAATAACAAAGGTTTCATTGTTTAGATCCGCTCGCAGCCCGGTGCCGGCGACGCTGCTCTGGGCGGTGACCAGATTAAATGGCTCTCCGGTCGAGGCGATATTGCTGTCGATCAGATAGCTTAACTGCTCGGTGGTCAGCAGTGCCGGGCCGTCCTCGGTGGTGATCTCCGCGCGCACATCGCCACTCAGATTGAGCTGCTTATTGGCATTGTCGAGTTGGCCACGGGCGGCGCGCAACCGAAGCGGATGGGGAATATCGTTCTGCGCCGAAAACTGCGGTTGTTCCAGCGTCAACGACGATTCCCCCTCGAAAAACTCCACCCGCGGTGAGCTCAGATTAAACTGCGCATTTCCCTGTTTCGAGAAACGTTGACTGGTTACGTCGGTCATGTAGCTGTCGGCCTGCGGATTTTTTTCCAGCGGGCTGCTGGTCTGGCGCAGAAAGGCTTCCGGCGGTGAATCCCAGATCAGCAGAAAACCGCCGACCGTCAGCGCCAGGAAAAACAGCATCAGACCCTGTCGAATCATTGATAGGCCGCCAGCAGCTCGTCGAGCTTGCCCTGCGCGGCGAGAATCATTTCCGCCGCTTCGCGCACCGCGCCATTGCCGCCAGCGCGTGTAGTCTGCCATTTGGCGCTGGCTGCCACTGCGGCATTGCCATTGGCCACCGTGATGCCAAGGCCGACCCGCTTGATCACCGGTAGATCGGGCAGATCGTCGCCGATAAAGGCGATTTCATGCATCTCTATTTGCATGCTTTGCAACAGTTCGTTGAGTGCGGTGAGCTTGTCTTCACGCCCCTGCACGACCGGTTGCATGGCCAGCTCATCGGCGCGGCGTTGCAGCAGGGCCGATACCCGCCCGGTGATAATGCCAACCTGTATGCCGCCGCGCTGGAGCAGTTTGATGCCGAGTCCATCCTGAATATCAAAGGCTTTCAGTTCTTCACCATTATTGCCGTAGTAGAGGCGGCCGTCGGTGAGCACGCCATCGACATCCAGCAACAGCAGTTTGATCTGTTTGGCGGCTTCGGTAATTGCGTTATCGAGTTGGCTCATGGGCTATTTTCACTGTTTATGTAAGGTGCTATTCGCGCGGGATTAACTACAGCACACCGGCACGCAGAATATCGTGCATATGCAGTACACCGATTGGCGATTGGTTTTCATCCTCGACAATCAGCGCGGTAATTGCGTTGTCTTCCATTATCTTGAGCGCCTGGGCGGCAAGAATTTCACTGCTGATGGTCTTCGGGTTGGGCGACATCACATCGGCCATGCTGACATTATTGATGTCCACCTTGGCATCGACAATACGGCGCAGGTCGCCGTCGGTAAACACGCCGAGCAGTTTGTTGTCGTCGGTGACCACGGTGGTCATGCCAAACCCTTTCTCGGTCATCACCAACAGTGCCTGATGCAATGGCTGCGCGGAAAGCACCCGCGGTACTTCGCTGTCCTTGTGCATAATATCGGCCACCCGCAGCAACAGCTTGCGGCCCAGTGCGCCGCCAGGATGAGAGAAGGCAAAATCTTCGGCACTAAAACCGCGCGACTCAAGCAGGGCAATGGCCAGAGCGTCGCCCATTGCCAGCGTCACTGTGGTGCTGGTGGTTGGGGCCAGATTCAGCGGACAGGCTTCGCTGTCGACACTGACATCGAGGTTGGTGACGGCGGCTCTGGACAGCACTGAATCGGGATCGCCGGTCATGCTGATCAGTGGAATGCCGAGCCGCTTGATTAGCGGCAAAATAGTCACCACCTCGGCGGTGCTGCCCGAGTTTGAAATAGCAATGACCACATCATTTTTGGTGATCATGCCGAGGTCGCCATGACAGGCTTCGGCCGGGTGCACAAAAAACGACGGCGTGCCAGTGCTAGCCAGCGTGGCGGCAATTTTGTTGCCGATATGGCCCGACTTGCCCATGCCGGTAACCACTACACGGCCCTCGCAGGCGAGCATGGTTTCACAGGCGATAACAAAGCTGTCATCGAGGCGATGTTGCAGCTGTTCGACCGCGGCCGCTTCCATTTCAATGGTGCGCTTTGCCGAGTTGATAAAGTCTGTTGCCGTCATGGGTCAGTCGCTTTTGTTAGTTTGGTCGCGAGAATTATTTTGCTGCAAGTTATCGCTCGGCATTATAGAGGCAAACAGGCGAGCGGAGAACCGCGGTATTGTCAGGCGCCAACAATTGCCGGCCACAGCAGCACGTAGTAGAAAGCATATCCGCCGATCAGCACCAGCCCGAAACCCCGAGATAACCGAGCGGGTGAACCGCTGCCCGCGGCCCTGCGCAGCGCAAAGGCGACCATGACAATCAGCAATACGGTCATGACGGCGAGACTGAGATAGTCGCGGCTGTAGACCTCAGGCGACATGGTCATTGGCGAAATAACACCGGCGGAAGACATCACCAGCATCAGATTAAACAGGTTGGAACCGAAGACATTGCCGATGGCGATATCATGGTGTCCACGCAGGGCGCTGACCCCGGAGGCGGCCAGTTCCGGCAGGCTGGTGCCGATGGCAACCACGGTGAGACCGACCACCAATTCGCTGACACCCATGGCTTCGGCAATGGTCTTGGCACTCCACACGGTGATATGCGAGCTGCTTAACAGCACTGCGAGTCCGACCACAAACCAGAGGCTGGCGGCGCCCATGGTGATGTCCGGGATTTCCTCGCCAGCGGCGATCTCCTCGGGGCTGACATGGGTCTTTTTGTATTTGACGGTGATATAAATCAGCGGAAAGATCAGTCCGATCAGCATCAGGTTTTCCGCGCGCCCCAGATAGCCGTCATAGAGAATCAGTCCGGCAATCGCGGTGATAATCAGCAGCACGACACCTTCCTGGGTCAGCAGATGTTTTTGCACCGGGGTTGGCGCGATCAGAACCGTGGCGCCGAGTACCAGGCCGATATTGGCCATATTGGACCCCAATGCATTGCCGACGGCGAGCTCGGCGGCCTGGTTGAGTGCGGCATTGATCGAGACCAGAATTTCCGGCGCCGAGGTGCCAATCGAGACCACCGTGAGACCAATAATCAGCGGCGAGATACCAAAGTTGCGCGCTGCCCCGGCACTGCCCGCGACAAACCGGTCCGCTCCCCAGAGCAACCCGAGAATGCCGATAATCAGGCCCGCAATCGGCAGTAGCAATGCGCTCATAGTTTCTCCAAATTACCGCCTCGCGAGCGGTGAGTTCTATTTCTTCACAAGATCGGGGATGGTATAGTGCTCGGCCAAAATTGTCAGCAAACTTCCAGCAGATTGTTA
>JALRJD010000086.1 GCA_023255165.1 Porticoccaceae bacterium
TGAGGATATGGATGGTGCCGATGCGCTGGATCTTGGCGCAGTGCCCGAGAGCTTTGAAAAGGAAGAGGTCACCAGCATCGAGCTGGGCATGAAGGGCCGCTTCTGGGATGACCAGCTGCAGGTTAACGCCAGCCTTTACAGTTACTCATTTGACGGTATGCAGTCCGGTTACTACGTCGGTTCACGTTACAGTGTCGACAATGTGGGTGATGCCGAGGGCAGTGGTGCGGAGCTGGATATTCGGGTGCTGCCCACCGACAATCTGGATATCTACCTCGGGCTGGCCTGGGCCGACACTGAGCTGACTGACCCGTCTGCGGATTTCTGTGATCCGGCCGACTGTAAAGGTGCGCAGATTCCGGGAACCGTTGAGTTTAGCGGCGCGCTGGTTGCCACCTACACCGTGCCAATGCAGAACGGTGAACTGGCGATCAGTCTCGAGACCTTCCATCAGGGTTCAAGCCCCGGCTTTGGCGTGTTCTCCAATGATCCGCTGGAACTCGATGGCTTTACCACCAGCAATCTGCGTGTCGGTTACGACAGCTCGGACCAGTGGTCGGTCACCCTCTGGGTCAACAACCTCACCGATGAGTTTTACTACAAAGGTGTCGCCGGTGGCGAAGCCAATATTGCGCCCCATTATTTTGGCTTCTCGGAGCCGCGGCGCATGGGTGTGGACATAGGCTGGAAGTTCTAGGCCGCTGTTCGCATTGCCATTCAGGTAAGCAAAAAAGAGCCGACATTATTTGGCTGTAACGTCGGCTCTTTTTTTATGCTTAAAATAAACTTCAACCTTCTATCCTGTTGAATAAAACCATGGATCCTCAACAGCAGTTTTTTCAGGCATTGTCGGCTCTGCGCAGCGGTGATCTAACTCGTTGTGAAACCATCTGCGCCTCGCTGTTGGCGATCAATCCTCGCGAGGTCAATACCTTGCGCCTGCGCGGCCAGTTACTTGAGCGCCGCGGTGAGCTGGCGCAGGCGGCGGCGGAATTTAAAAAGGTGCTGCAGATCGCGCCGGACTTTGCCCACGCCTGGGCCGATCTTGGCAAGGTTGAGGAAAATCTCGGTCAGCTGAAGAGCGCAGAGCAGTCCCTGCGCCGGGCGCTGCAACTGGATGCCCGTCTAAAAGCCCCGGCGAAACTGTTGCAAACCGTGCTGGAAAAATTGGGCAAAACCGCTCAGT
This sequence comes from Porticoccaceae bacterium, assembly GCA_023255165.1. Taxonomy (GTDB): domain Bacteria; phylum Pseudomonadota; class Gammaproteobacteria; order Pseudomonadales; family Porticoccaceae; genus HTCC2207. The sequence continues at coordinate 1,187 of JALRJD010000086.1, forward strand.
CCGCCGAGATTGAAACCATCAATAAAAAGCACGCCGAGCTTAAGGCCAAGGTCCAGCAGGCGTTTCAGTTGACCAAACAGGGCGATGCGGTCGGCGCGGAAAAACTCTGTCTCGAGGTGCTTGCGGCGGACCCGGAAAATGTCGGCGCCAAAGAACTTCTGATCGACCGCGCCCTGGAAACCGATCGCGCCCGGTGGGCTGAAGAAATGGCGCGGGCATTGATTCGCAAAATGCCGGAGCGGCCCAAGTGGTGGCTGAAGTTGGCCGCATCACTGTCGCGTCAGGACCAGATGCTGGAGGCGGAAGAAGCGGCTCAGCAGGCAATTAATATCGACACCGATCCCAGCGAAGGGCAGATGATGCTCGGCGCGATTTACAGCAAAGACAACCGTTTTGACGAGGCCCTGCGGCAGTATGATCTGGTGCTGCAACAGCGCCCTGACTATGTTGCCGCGCTGTCGCAAAAGGCCACGGCGCTGAAAACGCTTGGCCACCAACAGCAGGCAATTGACGCCTATCAACAGTGCCTGCAACTGGACCCCTGGTTTGCTGAAGCGGCCTGGTCGGCTGCTACAAGTTCAACACGAAGGGTGGCCATTATTACTTACCTGATTCCTTCTGAATCTTGTCCCATTCCTTGAGAACATCGTTGATGTCACCAAGGTTGAAGAATGCCTGCTCACCAACGTGGTCGAAGTCACCGCGAGCAATCGCAGAGAAGCCTTCGATGGTGTCCTTCAGTGGAACTGTTGAACCAGCAACACCGGTGAACTTGGTAGCCATGTAGGTGTTCTGTGACAAGAAGCGCTGGATGCGACGTGCGCGTGAAACGGTGATCTTGTCTTCTTCAGAAAGTTCTTCAACACCAAGGATGGCGATGATTTCCTGAAGCTCTTTGTTCTTCTGAAGGATTGACTTAACCAAGGTTGCAGTCTCGTAGTGGTCCTTGCTGATGTA
>JALRJD010000128.1 GCA_023255165.1 Porticoccaceae bacterium
TTGATAAATCGAGTAGTACTGCTTGGGCCGACCGCCCACTTCCGCCTTGATCTTGGCCTTACGCAAGTCATCCTTGACCGTGTCAATGACCGAGTCCACGAAGGCTTCGCGCTCGGGAGAACGGGTTTTCACCAGGGACTCAATCTCCATGTAGAGCTTCGGTTGCAACACGGCAAACGAGAGGTCCTCCAACTCCCATTTCAGGGTCTGGATACCCAGCCTGTGCGCTAGAGGGGTGAAAATGGTTACATTAGAATACAAAGGAATATTGATAAAGATTCAGGTTTATGTGGTATTGCTATGCAACCAAGTATCCCTATAAATTAAAACACTTATTGTAGAAATAATATGGTATAGAACATACATTTGAAAAAATGGCAATCCATATCCATTGATTCGCGCCTGATTATCCTTAACCAGGCCGTCACTCAACTCCCATCCATCGACAAGGTTCTTCGAGAGGGTCTAGAAAGAGATCTGAAAGCATGGCTGCAGGCAGTTGAACCCATCGCCCGTGCCAAACTGGCCAATCCACTCACCCTGCCCGGCCCCACCGGCGAAGAGAACAAACTTTCGCTACAGGGACGCGGACCAATGGCATTGGTAATCACGGAACAAGACCGCCTTATCGACGCCGAAAAGCAGATTGTCAGCGCGCTGCTCTGTGGCTGTGCAGCGATTATTAGCGCCGCTGATAACCACCTCGACGAGCTCAAACAACTTGTGCAGCGCTATGTCGACCGGGGAGTGGCAGGCCAGCTTCTCCCTATCGAACCGTTGCGACAGCTACCGGAACTGATTGGCGATAATCGCGTTGAGGGCGTAATCGCCAACAGCCTGAACGCCGACAGCTCAGTGCTGCGACAGACCATGGCCCAACGCTCCGGCAGTATTATTCCCCTGATTGAATGGCCACAGCGTAACGAAGATTACAGCTATCACTGGCTGCTGTGGTTTTTAAGCGAGCGTACGCGCACCGAAAATCTTGTCGCGCGCGGCGGCAATACACAGCTGTTTAATCTGGCGGAGTAAGGGTTAAAGCCGCCACTCGGTGCGCGATGAAAAACCATCGGCATTATTGGTAAAACGAATAAAGCTCGGCGTGACGCGGTAAAAATTACTTTTCGCAAACGCCGAGCCAATACGCTGCTCCTGCTCGCTGGCAGGATTGTCGATCAGCGCCTGCACTTCGGGGAAGCGCGTGAAATAGCGCGCGCCAATATCTTCTCTGTCCGCCTCATCAACCTGCGTGACATGGCCCTGCAGCTGCACACCGCAGATAGACTGCCAACTGCCGTTGTAGTCGCGATAGATGGTCGCGGCGATACGGCCATCTTCAGGCAAGGCGGCAATATGCCGGGTCGATGGCGCGGAAAGAAAATAGAGATTGAGATTATCGTCGGCCACATAGAGCACAGGTGCTATCCATGGGCTCCCACTATCAAGCGACGAATTAACCGAATCGTTAAGCGCTAAGGCCAACACCGACTCATGCTGCAAAAACGCTTTTAATGGCCCGCTATCAGCTATTGGAGCAGTCTCCGCTACCATTAGCTGCCCTGCCCCTGCCAGCGCTTGAGGCCGTCGGTTTCGATATCAAACAGATCCAATACCCGTGCCACCGAGTGGTTGATAATGTCATCCACGGTTTTCGGCTCGGTATAAAACGCCGGCGAAGGTGGGCAGATAATCGCGCCATACTGGCTGGCTTTATACATCAACTCACAGTGACCGGTGTGCAAGGGCGATTCGCGCGGCACAATCACCAGTTTGCGGCGCTCTTTTAAAATCACATCGGCGGCGCGGATCAGCAGGTTATCAGCGTAGGAATTGACAATCCCGGAGAGGGTTTTCATCGAGCAGGGAACCACAACCATGCCGGCGGTTTTGAACGAGCCGCTGGCGATGGTGGCGCCGATATTTTTGTTGTTGTGCACTTCGTCGGCGAGCGCTTCAACGTCTTCCACGGCCCAATCGGTTTCGATACCAATATTCATTCGGGCGGCCTGGCTCATCACCAGGTGGGTTTCGATTTCGGGCTTGTCTGCCAGCATCTGCAGCATTCGAATTCCGTAAATAACGCCACTGGAGCCGGATAATCCAATAATCAATCGCATAGAAGTTCCTTGCTAGTTCGTGGGGCATTTTGCCTTGTTTGCCTGACGCTGGGTAGTGGTAACTTGGTCGGACCCGGCCGATCGCCCAGAGAGAACGCTCATCCTGTCACCTTGCGCGCAAATTCCCTCAATCCAGAGTATGCCCGAGCACTTCATCTTGCCGGGGAGCCCATCTCTATATTGTCGCTCCGAGGGAGCGCCCTGCTACTTTGTCTTTCCGAGGGCGCGAAGTGACCGAAGGAATCCATTGAACCATTTACTGTCACCCTGAGCGTAGCCGAAGGGTCTCGTGAGCTTTGTGGTAAAGAGCCCAGCATGGCACCGGGTCAATCACTGGCGTCTTGCCTCTGCGACACGCTGCGAGTACGTCCTTGTAAGCTCTACGTCAGCATCCATGCTGACGAAGGTCGCCGACGCAAGGACCCCAGTGCTTGACTCAAGATCGCAGTACTCAA
>JALRJD010000242.1 GCA_023255165.1 Porticoccaceae bacterium
GAGCGACGGAACTGTTTGAGCTTTGCAGGGATGCAAAGCGAGTTTTCCGAGCGCTGAAAGGCGCAAAGGAATGGAACCGCGAACAAGGGTCTGCAGATGCTGGGCTCTCTGCCGAATGATTTATTGGATTCCTTCGGTCACTTCGTTCCCTCGGAAAGACGAACTAAAGAGACCCTTCGGCTACGCTCAGGGCGACAGCATTTTTTGCTCAGGGTAACCGCAATTCGGCTACCGCAACCCCTCATCGCTGGTCTTATCCACGGTAAAATAAATCGCCCCATCAGCAACCTGACTTTTAAGAGTATCCCCGGCAACCACCCCGGCAACACTCTTCACCACCCCACCCCGACTATCACGAATAATCGAATAACCGCGGCCAAGGGTCTTTAGCGGACTTACCGTATCCAGCAAATGCATCGCCTGAGTCGTCTTGCTCTGTTTTAGCTCAAGCTGTTGTTTCACACTGCGCGACATCTGCTTGACATACATCGCTAACAAACGGTGATAACTACTGATCGTCTCCCCAGGATGCACCCGCGCAAGCTTGCTCTGCAGCGTATTCATCCGCTGGCGTTGCGCCTGCAGTCTGCCATTAATCGCGCGACGCAGACGGATATCCAGATGATCGAGATGTTGCGCCTGTTCCTGCAGTTTCTGCCCTGGATGACGCAAACGTTTTCTCAGGCTGTCGATCTGTCGGCCCAATGTTGTGGTTTTGCGCATCACCGCCTCGGCGAGCAGTATTTCAAAACCGACAAACTGATTGGCCATCTCTTCGCCATCCGGGCTGATCAGCTCCGCAGCGGCAGAGGGTGTGGGCGCACGCAGGTCGGCGACAAAGTCAGCGATGGTGAAATCCACCTCGTGACCAACGGCGCTGATAACCGGAATGCGGCTGGCATGGATGGCTCTGGCGACGCGCTCCTCATTAAATGGCCACAGGTCTTCCAGTGAACCACCACCGCGGCCGACAATCATGGCGTCAAAATGGCTGTATTGGTTGGCGCTCTCGATGGCACTGACAATCTGCCCAGCGGCCTGTTCGCCCTGCACTGCGGTGGGGAAGATACTGACTTTTATCGAGGGGAAGCGGCGCTTGAGTACCGAGAGAATATCTTTAATAGCCGCGCCGGTGGGCGAAGTGACCACCGCCAAATGGTTGACCGTCGTCGGCATGGCGCGCTTGTGCTCTTCGGCAAACAATCCCTCGTTGGCAAGTTGCTGTTTGAGTTGTTCGAACTGGCGCTGCAGTGCTCCAAAGCCCGCTTCTTCCATATGTTCGATAATCAGCTGGTAGTCGCCGCGCCCTTCGTAGAGCCCGACGCGACAGCGCACCAGCACCTGGGTGCCATTGGCGGGCTTAAAGTTGACCCGCATATTGCTGTTGCGAAACATAGCGCAGCGCACCTGGGCCTGGCTGTCTTTCAGCGTCAGATACCAGTGGCCGGAGGCGGGACGGGCAAAGTTGGAGATTTCCCCTTCGACCCAAAGCAGGGGCAGATGGGTTTCCAGGAGTTGGCGAACAGTGCGGTTGAGTTCGCTGATGCTGAAGATCTGTCGTTCGCTGCTGGCGCTCTGCATGCTGTTGCCCTTTATTGCCCGGGTTGGTTTGGGTTGTTAGCGTTGGACCATTGTAGAGAAAATATTCAGAAAAAAACGTTTAAATCGGTCGTTTGCTCAGGTTTTACGGGGATCTGCGCCGATAAATAGTTGTTTACCTGATCATGGGCGCTACCTTATAATGCGCCGCTTACTTTTCAAACCCTCACCGAGGTAAGCGTCCTACATGTTACGCATTTCTCACGAAGCTTTAACCTTTGACGATGTTCTGCTGGTGCCCGGTTACTCCGAGGTGACAGCGAAGGACGTCTCTACCGCATCGCAACTGACTCGCGACATCACCATGAATATCCCGCTGGTTTCCGCGGCGATGGACACGGTTACAGAAGCACGTCTGGCGATTGCAATTGCCCAGGAAGGCGGTATCGGCATCGTGCACAAAAGCATGACAATCGAGCAGCAAGTGAGAGAGGTTTGGGCGGTTAAAAAATACGAAAGTGGCGTGGTCAAAAACCCCTTCACTATCCAGTCAACGGCAACGCTGGCCGATCTTCATCAGCTGACTGTGGCGAACAATATCTCCGGTGTGCCGATTCTCGAAAACGGCAACCTGGTTGGTATTGTCACCCGCCGTGATGTGCGCTTTGCCACCGACATGGATGCCCCTGTCACCTCGGTGATGACACCCAAAGATCGTCTGGTCACAGTGAAAGAGGGCGCCGATCCCGACGAGGTGCGCGCGCTGCTGCACAAACATAGAATTGAAAAGGTTCTGGTGGTCAACGACAACTTTGAACTCAAAGGCCTGATCACCGTAACCGATATCGACAAAGCCGAGCAGTTCCCCAATGCCTGTAAAGACGACCAGGGTCGTTTGCGGGTGGGCGCTTCGGTTGGCGTGGGTGAGGGCACAGACGATCGCATTCGTGCGCTGGTGGAAGTTGGCGTCGACGTGCTGGTAGTGGACACCGCTCACGGCCATTCAAAAAATGTTCTCAACCGCGTGCGCTGGATTAAAGACAACTATCCTGAAGTGCAGGTTATCGGCGGCAATGTGGCCACCGGCGAAGGCGCCAAAGCGTTGGCTGATGCCGGTGCCGATGGTGTCAAAGTTGGCATTGGTCCGGGCTCAATTTGTACCACACGCATTGTGACTGGCATCGGCGTACCGCAAATTACTGCGATTGCCAGTGCCGTTGAAGCCCTTAAAGGCACCGGCGTGCCGGTGATTGCCGACGGTGGCATCCGCTACTCCGGTGATATGTCGAAAGCCATTGTTGCCGGCGCCAGTGCGGTGATGATGGGCTCGATGCTGGCCGGTACCGAAGAGGCTCCAGGCGAAATTGAAATTTATCAGGGTCGCTCCTACAAGTCCTATCGCGGTATGGGTTCCCTTGGCGCCATGGCGCGCAACCAGGGCTCCAGCGACCGCTATTTTCAGGATGTGAACGATGGCGCAGAGAAGCTGGTGCCAGAGGGTATCGAAGGGCGCGTGCCTTACAAAGGTCCGGTTTCTGCGATTATCCACCAGATGCTTGGCGGCTTGCGTTCAGCGATGGGTTACACCGGTTGCACCACCATTGAGCAGATGCGCACAGAGCCTGAATTTGTTCGTGTGACCTCTGCCGGTATGGGCGAAAGCCATGTGCACGATGTGCAGATCACCAAAGAAGCACCCAACTATCCAGCAGGTGGACGTTAATCGTTTGTCTCTGCGGGCTGTTGGATTTAAGCAATAGTTGAAAGGGCTGCGCTAACAAAGAGTGCGGCCCTTTGTAGTTTTAACAGGGTTGAAGCATGTCAGATATACATTCACAAAAAATTCTTATTCTCGATTTTGGTTCGCAGTACACGCAATTAATTGCGCGACGTATTCGTGAGATTGGCGTGTTCTCTGAGATCCGCGCCTGGGATATCAGCGAAGAGGAAATTCGCGAGTTTAACCCGCGCGGTATTATTCTCTCCGGTGGCCCCGAGTCGGTTACCGACGGCGATAAAGCCCCGCGTGCACCGCAGGCGGTTTTTTCAATGGGCCTGCCAGTGTTGGGTATCTGCTACGGCATGCAAACCATGGCCGGTCAGTTGGGCGGTCGGGTCGAGACCTCCAATGTGCGTGAATTTGGTTATGCACAGATCAAAGTTGAGTCCGAGAATAGCCTGCTGCTGGATATTAAAGATCATGTGGGACACAGCGGCGAGTCGCTGCTTGACGTGTGGATGAGTCACGGCGATAAAGTTGTCGCCATGCCCGACGGTTTTAAGCTGATGGCCTCGACGCCATCCTGCCCGATTGCCGGCATGGTCAATGAAGAACAAAAACTCTACGGCATCCAGTTTCACCCGGAGGTAACCCATACCCTGCAGGGCGAGCGTATTTTTAAGCACTTCGCACTCGATATCTGTGACTGTCAGCCACTGTGGACCGCCGCCGCGATTATCGAAGATCAAATTGACCGCGTCCGCGAACAGGTTGGTGATAGCCATGTGCTGTTGGGCCTTTCTGGTGGCGTTGATTCATCTGTTGTGGCCGCACTGTTGCACAAAGCAATCGGCGATCAGCTCACCTGTGTGTTTGTCGACAACGGCCTGTTGCGCAAAAATGAAGGCGACATGGTGATGGAAATGTTCGCTAAAAATATGGGTGTAAAAGTGATTCGCGCCAACGCCCAGAACAAATTTCTCGATGGTCTGAAAGGTGTCAGCGACCCGGAGAAAAAGCGCAAAGTGATCGGCAACACCTTTATCGAAGTGTTCGATGAAGAGTCGCAAAAAATTGATAACGTTAACTTCCTCGCCCAGGGCACCATCTACCCGGACGTGATTGAATCCGCTGCCTCCAAAACCGGCAAAGCTCATGTGATCAAGTCGCACCACAATGTCGGCGGCCTGCCCGACGATATGGCGCTGGAACTGGTCGAGCCGCTACGCGAACTGTTTAAAGACGAGGTGCGAAAGATCGGCGTTGAGCTGGGCCTGCCCTACGATATGGTCTATCGCCACCCATTCCCTGGGCCTGGTCTGGGGGTGAGAATTCTCGGCGAAGTGAAAAAAGAGTATGCCGATATCCTCCGTGAAGCTGACGCCATCTTTATCGAAGAGCTGCACAACTCAGGTTGGTACCACAAAACCAGCCAAGCCTTCGCCGTATTCCTGCCGGTAAAATCAGTGGGTGTGGTCGGCGATGCGCGCCGTTATGAATGGGTGATCTCTCTGCGTGCGGTTGAAACCATCGACTTTATGACGGCGCGCTGGGCGCATTTGCCGTACGAACTGCTGGAAAAAGTCTCCAACCGCATTATCAATGAAATCGCCGAAGTCTCGCGCGTTGCCTATGATGTGTCGAGCAAGCCGCCAGCGACGATTGAGTGGGAATAGTCGGAATTGGCAGCTAACATCTGACAAGGTTCGGTGGCGTTATCTGCGCTACCACTATGACCAGGGAACGATAGTCAACGTGGAAACTCTCGATGGCAGTGGCAGTGTGGTGAGAAATCGAAGGATAGCGGAATCCGTCGAATTTAAAACACGACCACAAAAACACATATCAGAAGAAGCGTAGTTCATACACGCCATTAACAACGAACAGGCCGCAGGGTTTGATGCCTTGCAGTCAGAAAGCAGCCGTTTCCTAGGCAGAGGCAACGAATTTTCCGTGCAGCCACAGAGGACCGTCGTTAGATACTCTGATAAAAGTGCTGGATGTTGAAGATCTTAGAGCGAAGAGTGGCGGACTTCATGGGACGGAAATTTTGCTCTGGTTGTAACCTGGGGGCAGGTCATAGGGATGGCTGTTTTATTCTACGCCAGCGACGGGTAGGCTTGGAAGTCATGCATTAAAAACAGTCTTGTCTGTATTGTTTGTGGTATTTATAATCACCTCCTTTAGCTTTAATACCTCTATCCACAAGAACGGCATATAACTATAAAGGAGCCAACCCCATGATCCAGATACCCCTGGAAGATCGCATCGCACTGCAAGATCAGATGACCGAATACTGTTATCGGGTCGATCAACTGGAAGATGTTGAATCGTTGCTTGACCTGTTTGTCGATGATGCCCTGGTTGATCTATCGCCCATCGGTCTGCCGCAGATGGATGGCAAACCCGCGTTTCGCGCGTTTTATGAAGCCGTATTTGCCGATATGACCCACCACACTCACTATATCGGCAACTTCCGCGTTGAGGCCTATGACGGCGACAGTGCCAGCATGCGCGCTTATGCGCAGGGCCTGGGCCGCTCTAAAGATGGCAACGAAGTGCATGTTCATGTGCGCTACCGCATGGACTACGTGCGCACCGCTGCAGGCTGGAAATGCAAGCGCTATAGCATTCACCCTGGCATGCCGCTGCCGGGTTCTCTCGATGAGATTCATGGCGATCGCTAAGACAACATAAAAATTTCAACCTGTTTACATTTCACTCCAGTTACATTGAAGCCCGGTGACATTGAAGCCGGGTTAAAGCGAGGGCCCTAACCATGGCAACTGACAAGTCGGCACCGATTATCGCCAGCACCAGCTACCCAACCCATCCGGACGCCCAGATCCCCAGTGCGCGCGGCGACGCTATTACAGGTGATCGCTATTGGTCGAAAGAGTTTGCCGACCGCGAGTGGGAACATATGTGGAAACGAATTTGGCATGTGGGTGGTCGCACCGCCCAGTTACAGGAGCCGGGTGATTTTGTGGTTCATGACTTCCGTCACGAATCGGTTGTTATGGTCAAGCAAGAGGATGGCTCGATCCGTGCTTTTTTCAATGTTTGCATGCATCGGGGCAACCAGTTGCTGGAAGCGAAAGAGGGCGGTGTCAATGACGGCTTCACCTGTCCTTACCATGGTTGGAAATGGGGGCTGGATGGCGAATTGAAGTGGGTGCAGGATCCGGAGGATTTTGCCCAGGGCAATCCTTGCGGCAAACTGCGTCTAAAGGAACTGCCCTGTGATACTTGGGGAGGGTTTATCTTCTGGAGCTTTGATCCCGATGTGAAGCCGCTGCTTGAGTTCCTCGATCCGATCCCGACACTGCTTGGCAATCGCGACCTCGATAACCACACCCGGGTGGTGTGGCTCAAGCTGCGGGTCAATACCAACTGGAAATTTGCCTCCGACAATTTTAACGAGGCTTACCATATCCCGGCAGTGCATCCCCAGTTTATGCCGATGATCGACGATCACTATTCGACTACCGTTTTCGAGATGTATCCCAGCGGGCACAACCGCATGATTGAGAAGCTGCAGCCCTCATCACGCAACCCGGATAAGGATGAAGTGCAGCCACTGTGGGCTGACGTTTTGCGCGAGTGGGACATAGACCCGGAAGAGTTTCAGGGGCGTGCCCAACAGGCGCGGTTGGCCCTGCAGCAGGCGCGGCGCAAACTGGGTCCGGAGCGCGGTTTCCGCTACTTTGATCAGCTCACCGACGATGAGCTAACCGATCAAATGCACCACACCTGCTTCCCCAATCTGACCCTGACCGGCACGCCGGAGGGTTTGCATGTGTTCCGCACCGAACCCGACGCCGACGACCCAAACTGGTCTACCTTCGATTACTGGTATCTGGTACCCGATGTGGATAACGCCACCGAGGTGGCGACACTCTACGGCATGCGTCCCTACCAGGAAGCAGAGCTGGAGACGGACGATTACGCTGCCTACGAGGCCACCATTGATCAAGGCGACTTCCTTACCCAGGATCTGTCACTGGCGGTTACCCAGCAGCGCGGGTTGCGCTCCATGGCCTTTGAAGATTGCTATCTCTCGGGACAGGAAACCCGTGTGCGTCGTTTTCATGAGGTGATCAACGACTACCTTGAGGGCCGCCGTTGAGTTTCCGGTTGATGCTTCGTTTGATGCCTTGATCTTGATTTGACTGTAACAATATGAAAATTTAGTCATTGGGACTGATACCTCCCCCTAGCCTGCAACAGGCTTGAATACATCAAAGGGGGGAGGATGCTATCAATACACTCTTTTAACGCTCACCTTTTTGACGCCAATTAGCTTAATTATCAACCTCATAGACCAGCAGCACGCCGCCGGGCATCTTGCCGGCAAAGCCATAACCGCTGTTGGTGATCAGCTTACCGTCCACCGCAATTGCCGAGGCACTGCCGCCGATCGATCCACCGCTGGCGGTGTCGCCGCTGACTGTTTTAAATTCCTGGGCGGTGTCGCTATGCCAGAGTATCTTGCCGTTGCGGCGATCATAGGCGCGCAGATGGCCGTCATTGGAACCGGCAAACACCAGCTCTGATGTCGCACTGGGCACGGTTTGATAGCCCGGGTAACAGGCCGGACGTCCATTGCAGATAGTGTCAGCCGAGGGCGCTTCCCAGACATAGTCACCGCTGACAATATCCAGTGCGTAGACGCCGGGGCGAGGATCCATATCGTAGCTGCGACCATCGGGGACATCGGTCACTGGCACATAGAGCACACCCTCATAGGCAGCCAGGCCAAATAGAATGCCGCCCACGACACCACCGCGACCAACGCGTTTTTTCCATATCAGTTTGCCGCTGTCAGGGTCGACGGCCATTACCTGACCCCCTTTATCCGCAGCCAATACATACTGTTTGCCATCGCTACCCGTTGCCAGAACAGGGCTGGAACCAAAGTCTAAATCCGGTCCATCTTCCTCCGGACAGTTGTGTTGAGTGATTTCATCACAGGAGCCATTCCAGGCATCGTTGGCGGTGGCCTGATAGTGCCAGAGGATCGCGCCGCTCTCCAGATCGATGGCGACAATGCTGTCGCTCAGCTCGGTCGCCGGTGAGGAATAGTTGTCCCCAGTGGCGACATAGATTTGCCCCCGCTTGCGATCGACCGCGGCCGACGTCCAGATTGGCACACCAGATGGGCCGTAGGAGTTGGCACCAGAGCCATTTTTGCCCCGCAGTTTCGGTTCGGTGATCAGCATGGTGCGACGCTTCTCTTTGCCGGTGGCCGCATCAAGCGCCACCAGAGAGCCGCGGAAGGTGCAGCAAGGGTAGTTTGGATCAGAGGCGGAACCCTCTTCCAGCGACGAGGTTGGCACAAACAATGTGTCGTCCACCAGAGTGGCGGTGCCACTTAGAGTCAGCACCGGGTGCTCGTCCATGCGCGTGCGCCAGACCAGTTCACCGGTTTTGGCTTTAACCGCGTACTGGAAGCCGATCAAGTCGCCAAAAAACAGCAGCGGTTCGGCGTCTTTATCGGCGTCGTTTAAATCGCTGATCAGAATGCCCACCTTGACCTCGGCCGATGCCTGAAAAGTCCAGTGCGCACAGCCGGTTTCAAGATCCAGTGCATAGACTGTGCCGGGCTGGCTGCCAACAAACATTGTGTTGCCGACCACCAGTGGCTGTGAACGTGCGCGCACCGAGCCGGGAAACGCCAGGGCCCACTTCAGCTTGAGTGTGCCGACATTGGCCCGATTGATGCCCGCGTAGTCATCAGGGATCGAGTGGGAGTTGTGTTCATCAAAACCCCAGCCCTGCAGTACGGGCTGGCTGGACAATGCAATTGGCGCTGCATCCGCACCGCACATCAGCGTCGGCGCGGCCTGCTTTTCGGCGCCCAGTTTGCGCGAGGGCAGGTACTGCGCCACAGCTTCCTTATCTTGCAGTGACAGGTGCGCGGTTTGATTGCGCATCACGCCATCGGTCATGGCCTTGAGGATCGATTCCGGCGTCATAAATTGCATAATAAAACGCTGCGGCGCCCGATTGAGACCGTGCTCGTGGCAATTGATACAGAGGCCGTTATAAACCGCTTCACCTCTGGCCGCAATGTCGGGGCTCAGGTTGGCGGTAATATCTTTATAGCTATCAGATTTGGCGGTCTCGTCTATCGGGCCATTGACGGGCGCGCCAACAGCCATAAGTGGTGCGAGTATTAATAAAGCAATTGGAAGCAGTCTCAAACGAGTGCCTGTGCGCTGTGCAAACATCGGTTTTTCTCCCCCGGAATTGATCCAGTCAGTCTGGTTATCGGTTTTTATCATCGGTCGGTTTAGTAAGCGTTCCAGCCGCCGTCAACATTCATTAGATTGCCTGTACAGGCGGAGGCGCTATCCGACGCCATCCAAAGTACCGCATTGGCAATTTCCGCAGGTGAACAGAGACGCTTGTTGGCATGCAGCGATGCCATCTGCTTGATGCCTTCTTCATCGAGAGATGAGACCAGCAATGGTGTCTCAACAAAGCCGGGGCAGATCGCATTGATGCGGATATTCTGCTCGCCATACTCGACGGCGGCGGTGCGTGTCATGCCGGCCACGGCAAATTTACTGGCAACATAAAAACTGGCACCAGCCACCACACGCTGACTCAGCGCCGAGGCCATATTGATAATATTGCCGCCGCCCTGGGCAGTCATCTGCTGCAGTTCGCGGCGCATGCACAGCCACACGCCTTTCAGATTGACGCCCATCAGGCGGTCATAGTCCGCTTCCTCGGTTTCGCCAACCGGTAGCAGTGGCGCCGAGATGCCGGCATTGTTCACTGCAATATCCAGTCGCCCGTGGAGTTTGACAGCCTCGTCCACCATGGCATCAACCGATGCGCTCTGGCTGACATCGCCGATCACAGCGGATGCAACACCGCCAGCCTGGGTGATCATCTCAACCGTCTCTTGTGCGCTCTGTTCGGTGACATCGGAAATAACCACCTTGGCGCCCGCCGCCGCAAATGCGACTGCGCAGGCCTGGCCAATTCCGGCGCCGCCGCCAGTGATTAAAACGACTTTATCAGTGAAATCTAAATGCATTGGTTACTTTCCTTTTAGCTATTTTTATTAAAGTTTTTTCAACGATTTTTTAAAGCGAGTTTAATTCTCAGCGGCGCCTTCGCTGATCCATTTTTTAAAACTGGCAATCTCCCCGCTGCTGAGTGGTTGTGAACCAAACGGCATCTGCGTGCCCGTGCCACCCACATCGAGATGGCTGCCCAGCAGCTTGTGCATCAGATAGCTGGCCTCTGGTTGATAGGGTGAAACACGTTTCATGCCCGCCACTTCAACCGACTCAATGTTGACCAGATTGCTATAGGCGGCACGCGGATGCAAGGCCATCATGCCGGCCTCCTGACCGGTAAGGTGGCACACGGCACAGCGTGTTTTTAGAATCGGTACCAGATCTTTTTTAAAGCTGACGGCCTCGTTATCAGCCCCGGCAAGTGAGCTGAATGAAGCAACAAAAAGTGCGGTTAGCGCCGCCAGTGGCCATGTTTTGATCATGCTTTCAGTACCTGTTGACCAGCGATATAACCAAAGGTAACCGCCAGGCCAATGGTGCCTCCGGCGCCGGCATAGGCCTGACGTGTCGGGCTGGCAACACAGTTGCCGGCGCCAAACAGACCGGGAATTGGCTGGCTGTTATTGCCGATAATCTGGGCGTGGCGATTGATCATTGGGCCACCGCAAGTGTCGAGTGCGCCGGGCGCCAGAATAAAGGCATAGTAGGGGCCCTGTTCCGTGAAGGGGTGCATCACCAGATTCGGGTGCGGATTGACCGGATACTCGGTGCCGTCGCGGCGAGCGGAAAACAGCAGATGCCAGTCGGAATCATAATCGTGCAGGCCGCGGTTGTACTCAGGGTCGACACCGTCGCGTGCGTAGCCATTAAAACGTTCAACACTCTGTGCCAAATTCTGCTTAAAGCTATTGTCGAGTTTTTCATTGCCCGTCTTGGCGGCCACTGCGGCGAGTCGCTCATCGATGCGGTCAGCCAGTTGGTCAAGTGAATCGGCACTGATCATATGCTGCGAACCGCGGGGATCGGACGGGAAGGGGAAAGCGCCACCAAAGGCATCCAGGCTGCGATGATCAAAGATCATAAACTGCATATGGTTGGTGAACTCTTCGCGGGTCGGATCGTAGGTAAAGTGGGTTTTGGTGCGGTCGTTATAGTTGCGCTTTTCGTTGGTCACGCGCTTGCCATATTTGTTGACGACTATCATTGAATCACCGGGCAGCACAAAGGCGCCAAGGCCAATCGCGCGGTTCTCGAGCGCTTCCTCCAACACCACCTGGGTGCGCCAGGCTGTGTGCAGTGGGCCCATGCGCGCGCCGGCTTCGGCGGCAATGCCGATAAAATCACCCGTTGAGCCGGGCATAGCGCAGGCGCCATAAATGCCGGGCTGATGCAGGTCGACCAGTTCAGTGTTGTGGGCGTAGCCACCAGAGCCGAAGATCACCCCTTTGCGGGCGCGGAAATTAAGGCTTTTGCCATTGTTATCGACACGTACGCCGATCACGCGATCACCCTCTTTAATCAGGCTGGTCACTTGGTGTTCGGTGAGCATGGGCACGCCATTGGCTTCGAGCCATTCTGCCAGCTGTGCTGCCAGCGACCCCCCTCCGAGGCTTGATCCGGCACCAGCGGCGGGCTCGAGGGCGCGGCCCCGGGGTACTTTGTTCTCAGGAAGATGGTCGGCGTAGTCTGGCGAGTGCATGTCCACCTGCCACATTTTAAATTCACGGAAATGCACTACAGCATTGTCTTCGAGCATGTCGATGGCGTCGGCGCCATGATCATAAAAGGCTTCAAGCAGGCTGTAGTTGTGCTGGTTCAGGCCGAGAGTTGGGCTGTCGGCATAATATTCGTTGGGGTAGGCAAAGCGGGCCAAAAATTTCAGGCAATCTTCTTTTTTGTCGTCGACGCCGCGCTCGCGCATATAGCGGTGGTTGGGAATCCAGGTCACGCCACCACTTTTACCGGTGGTGCCACCCAGCATGGGCATTTTTTCGAGAATGATCACCTCGGCGCCACCAAGGCGGGCCGTTGCCGCGGCGGTTCCGGCGGCAGCACCGCTGCCAACGCAGATAACATCGGTTTCCGCATCCCATTTAATTGCGCCAGTTGTGGTTGCTGAGCTGCTTGATGAAAGTGCTATGCCTCCGGCAATACCGGCTGCGGCACCCACTGCGGCACCGGCGCCGAGAAGTATGGCACGGCGGTTGGGGTTGGTTGGGCTGTCACTCATGTCTTTATTTCCGAATTAATGCCTGAAAATCGTGTCTTTTTGGTTAGGTTAAAAAACAGGTAAAAAAGGCGCCCAAAGGGCGCCTTCTGTCTCACTTGTAACGACTACTGGTTGGCTCTCTTAAAAGCGCAGAGTTAATTGCGCTTCAAGGGTGCGGCCAGGGCCGCCGTAGCCAATCAAGTCAGCTTGCGAGCGACCGGCTGCGGCACCACTGCTGGCGCCTTCCAACATACCCGAGATAACCATCTCATCGGTCAGATTTTTGCCCATCACTTTCAGCTGCCAACGCTCATCGCTGCTGGCGATATACGCCATCGCGTTAAGCAGTGTGTAGGAATCGCGCAGACCGCCTGGGTGGCCCAGGGCAGAGGCGTTGTACTCGTCAGAGAACAGTGCGTCAGCGCCAAAGCCGATTCCCATACCGTTGGCCAGAGAGGTGTCATAGCTGATACCTGCGGATGCTGACCACTCAGGCGCCATACCGGTTTTACCACCGCTGATGTCCTGGCCTGGTTTGCCGGGGTAGCCTGGCAGGTCGGCGGAGCAACCGTTGGCAGCCGTCTGGCCGTCCCAGCAAGGCGAGATAAACTGGTCATACTTGGCGTCGTTATAAGCCAGTGTGCCGCGAACGCTGAGACCTGGCATTGCGTTGGGTGCAAACTCCATATCCAGCTCAAGACCTTCGGAAGTAGCCTTACCCGCGTTGATGGTCAGGAACACAATCGCCGCAGAGTCAAAGTAATCGAGTTGCAGATCGTCAAACTCGTAGGAGTAGACAGTGGCGTTCAAACGCAGCTGATTGTCCATCAGAGTTGATTTCATACCCACCTCAAAGCCCGAGGCAGTTTCCGGATCAAAGGTGAAATCTTTAACCTGGCTGCTTGCCGCAAACACCGCGCCGTTTGAAAAACCACCTGACTTGTAGGCTGTTTTATAGGCGGCATAAAAGTTCACGTCTTCGTTCATCTGCCAGCTAATGGTTGCTTCAGGAGACCATTCGGTAAACTCCTGGTCAGCATCGACACCACCTTCAAGCCAACCCAGCGCGATCTGGCCAAGTGCGTGAACATAGGGCTGAGCGAAAGAGGATGTCTTGGTCTCTTTGGTGTAGCGCGCACCACCGGTGATTTCGACGCTGTCGCTAAGCTCGTAACGCAGTTCGAAGAAAGGCGAGATGGATTCGCCATCGGTGAAGCTTTCTTTGTTATAGGTGACATGCTCAAGTCCGCTGGGCGCTGAGCTGTCCCATGAGGCAAAACCGAAGGTTACCCACTGGTAGAACTGACGCTCGGTCTCTTGATAGAGCGCGCCAACCATAAAGTTGAATGGACCATCGAACTGACTGTCGATGCGAATTTCCTGCGACCAGGCCTGCCAGGTGGAGTGCTCGGTTGCGAAAATTGAACTGTCAGCGTTGGCGAAATCGCCAGGCAGTGCCCAATCGTTGCTGTTGTCCTGGATGTTGGTGATCGATGCCAGCGAGTAGTTGCCAAAGTCATAGTTGATCTCAGCGTTGAATGACCAGCTCTCATAAGCATTGTAAAGATCGCTACCCTTGGCATATGGCAAGCCATTGGCCAGTGTTTCGGGCAGACCGTTGTGGGCAGTGGTGAAGTTGTCGCCACAGGTTACGCCCCAGGCGCTCACACCGCCATCACAGCTAAATGGGATATGGTTGTAGGCGGAGTTTATCACTTCCACTTCACTGACCTGACCGGTCAAGACCACGGACAGATCGTCCGACGGATTGAATGCCAAGGTCAGGCGTGCCAGAGTTTCATCTTCCTGGGGAAGGTCGCGGTTATCGCCCGGGGTTACCTCAGTGTAGGTGTCTCCCGAAGTCCAGTCGGTGAAGGTGTAGCTTTTTTGATCGGCCTTGTTGGTGTACCAGCCACCATCCATTTGCGAGTCGCGAACCGCCAGACGCATGCCAACCGTGTCGGATAGAGGGCCGGAGATAATGCCTTCGAAGCGTGTCTGCTCGGTTTCAAACTCATAGCTAGCGCGGGCTTCCATCTCCCACTCTTCAGTGGGCTTGGCGGTAGTCAGGGAAATTACGCCAGCGGTGGCATTTTTACCAAAAAACAGCGATTGCGGGCCTTTCAAAATTTCAATCTGACCGAGGTCAAACATGCCTTCGTTAAGCACGCGGCCCTGACCGTAATAGGCGCCGTTCATAATAACGGACACCGATTGCTCAATACCGATACTGGTGGCACTGGATGCGCCGATACCGCGCATAGTGATCTGCGCGCCAGAACCGTTGGAGACACGACCGACATACAACTGTGGCGTAATCTGCTGAATACGCTCGAGGCTGGTCACATCAAAATCTTCAATGCGTGCCTGTGACAGAGCCTGCATGGTCAGAGGTGCATCTTGAAGGCTTTCAGCTCGTTTACGAGCTGTCACGACAATCTCTTCCAGACCGCCCTTGGCCTCTTCCGCAGTGGAAAGGGTTGGAACAAACAAAGTCGATGTCGCCAGCGCGGTAGCGAGGCTAATCAGTTTACGTTTCATAACATTACCTTTTGTTGTTGTGGTTAAAGAATCATTTGCTGCAATCTGTATGCAGATCATCAAAACCGGACAGTCTGTAGCGTTGAGCCGCACCCTGAGATGCACATCTGATGCGCACTAATTAGTGAGGTTTAAGCGTAATGACTGGCGACATAATTATTTTTGTATTTTTGTTTTAATTGCCGACGGAAACGTTACCCCATTCCTTTTGGGTAGTCAAATAAAACAGGCATACTTGTTTGTATTTCGAATAAGAGTCGCGGGAGTGGGTAGAGGGCTAGGGCAGGTGGCGCGTGCAGAGGGTCGGATGGAGGGCCATAAGCATTAGCCAACCGCCGCCATTGGCCATAGAATGACTGTCAGAACGGCTATCTAGGGCGGCGCTAGAAAATTCAAGTTTAAACAGTTTATTGATCAGGCCTGGAGTAAACACAGTGATGGAACAAATGGTAACCACTCAAAAGGATGTGCGCGGCGTTGCAACCGTTACCCTGAATAATCCGGACAAGCACAATGCCTTTGATAATAATCTGATCGCGCAGATCAGCGCCACCTTCGGCGCGCTGGAAGAAGATTCGTCTGTGCGTGTGGTGATATTACAGGGCGCCGGGCGCAGCTTTTCCGCTGGCGCAGATCTAGCCTGGATGCGGCGTATGGCCGACTTTAGCCACGACGAAAATATCGGCGATGCCAACCTGATGGCGGAGATGTTTCGCCGCATCAACAGCCTTTCCAAGCCGACCATCGCCAAGGTGCATGGCGCGGCTTTTGGTGGCGGCGTCGGTCTGGTGGCCTGCTGTGATCTGGTCTTTGCCACACCGGCTGCAAGTTTCTGTCTCTCCGAGGTCAGGATCGGGTTGATTCCGGCGGTGATCAGCCCATTTGTGATCGCCGCAATTGGCGCCCGCGCGGCGCGCCGTTACGCTATGACCGCGGAGCGTTTTGACGCTGCCACTGCAGTGCAGTTGGGGTTGGTCAGTGAACTTTGCGAAGAGGCCGAGCTGGATCAGCGCATTGAAGGATTAGTCGAGACTCTGTTGGCCAATGGCCCCCGCGCCATGGCGGCGGCCAAGCAATTGATTGCCGACGTGGCGGGCGCACCGATCACAGATCAACTGATGGCCGACACCAGTCAGCGCATTGCCGTCATTCGCGGCAGTGAAGAGGGGCGTGAAGGAGTAACTGCCTTTTTGCAAAAACGCGCTGCAAGCTGGATTGGGGAATAGTTTGATATGGACTTAAGCAATATGGCAACGCCCAGTACAGTCAAGCTGGTTGAGGTGGGCCCTCGCGACGGCCTGCAAAATGAAACATCAGCGGTATCCACCGCGGACAAAATTAACCTGATCAATGCGCTGGTCGATGCCGGTGTCCGCTATATCGAGGCCGGCAGTTTTGTCAGCCCGCGCAGTGTTCCGCAGATGGCCGACAGTGATCAGGTGTTCGCCGGTTTAAGCCCGGTGCCGGGGGTGACCTATGCGGCACTGACCCCCAATCTGAAGGGCTTCGAGCGTGCTATTCAGTCAGGAGCTAGTCAGTCACGAGCTGGTCAGTCACGAGCTATGGAAGTCGCTGTATTCGCTTCAGCCTCGGAGGGTTTTTCACAGAAAAATATTAACTGCTCCATCGCCGAAAGCCTGACCCGTTTCGAGCCGCTGATGCGCGCCGCCAGCGAGCAGGGTATTGCGGTGCGCGGCTATGTCTCCTGTGTAGTTGGCTGCCCCTACGATGGCACGGTTGCGCCCGAACAGACCATAGCCGTTTCGCGGGCGCTGCTGGAGATGGGCTGCTACGAGATATCCCTTGGCGACACCATCGGTGTTGGAACCCCCGGTCACTTTAAACGCCTGCTCGATCCGCTGTTAACGCATATTGCCGTCGACAAACTGGCGGTGCATTGCCATGACACCTATGGCCAGGCGCTGGCCAATATCTGCACCGCGCTGGAATATGGCATTGCCACGGTGGACGCTTCGGTGGCTGGTCTCGGCGGCTGCCCCTATGCACTCAATGCGACCGGTAATGTGGCCAGTGAAGATGTGGTCTATATGCTGCATGGTATGGGTATTTCGACTGGCATCGATCTCGACAAGCTGATTGCCGCCGGGCAGTTTATCTCTGCGGTGCTGGGCAAGCCCACCAATTCAAAGGTGGCGCGGGCAAAAGGCTAATGGCAGGGCGAAAGATTTTGCGTCTGTGCAAAAACCCTTGCAATAGAGGTTGGAATTCCGGATAAAGAACGCCGCTAGAAAAATAAAAGATAAAAAATAAAAATCAACATTCGACTTATATTCAATACACGACCAAAAAAGAGAGAGATTATGTTTAGTCATATTATGCTTGGCGCCAACAATATCGAAGAGTCAAAGAAATTTTACGATGCCATTCTCGGCGAACTGGGCATTGCGCCCGGCACGGTTGATCCCAAGGGACGCTGTTTCTATATGACCGAGAGCGGCATTTTTGCGCTGAGCGTGCCAATCGATGGCAACCCCGCCACTCACGGCAATGGCAGCACAGTTGGCTTTAATGTCACCGGCCCCGAGCAGGGCGACGCCTGGCACGCAGCTGGTGTCGCCAATGGTGGGACCAGTTGTGAAGATGCGCCCGGCGTCCGCAGCGGTGATATGGGCGACTTGTATCTGGCTTATCTGCGCGATCCCGCCGGCAATAAAATCTGCGCACTCTGCCGTATGTAATCATTGGCAACAGAGCGATTGCCAAAATCAGGCGAACTACCCGGCAATAATCGTTTTCGATTGTTTGCCGGGAATTTCCCGCACCAGCTTCGGCAGTAAAAAGCCCGGTAGCAGTGCCTGCAAATCGGTATAGATTTGTTTGGCAGCAGCTTCATCCATATCAAAATGATGCGCTCCGGCAACCGGGTCGCAGAGATGCAGGTAATAGGGCTGCACCCCGCAGTCAAACAGCGATTCACTCAACTGCGCAAGTACTGCTGGGCTGTCATTGATCCCGCGTAGTAACACCGTTTGGTTAAGCACCTGCATACCGGCGTTGTGCATTTTCCCAATCGCGCTGGCAACCTCTGTATCAATTTCATTGGCGTGATTAATATGCAGCACCATAATCGGTTTTAATCTGGTGCCTGTGGCCCAGTTTAAAAAAGATTGATCAATGCGCGCGGGAATCACTACCGGCAGACGGGTGTGAATACGCAGCCGTTTGATATGAGCGATGGCGGCAATCTGCTCGCAGAGCCAGGCGAGAAATCGGTCGTTGGCGGCCAGCGGGTCGCCGCCGCTAAAGATCACTTCATTAATGCTGTGGTCGTCGCGGATATAGTTCAGCGCAGTTTGCCACTGCTCTCTATTTTGGCGATTTTCCTGGTAGGGAAAATGGCGGCGAAAACAGTAGCGACAATTAATCGCGCAGGCGGGGCTGATTATCAGCAGCAGTCGATTGGCGTATTTATGTACAATGCCGGCGACCGGATTGTGTTCAGTCTCTTGCAGGGGGTCGTGGTTATAGCCTGGAGTCTGCTCTGTCTCGGCGACGACCGGCAGCACCTGAAGCAGCAGTGGATCGCGGGGGTTGCCCGACTGCATACGCGCGATAAACGACCGCGGAACCTTGAGCGGAAACCCGGTGGCTGCCTGGTGACTGGTGGAGAGTTGTTCTGGTGCCAGATTGACGCAGGCGAGCAACTCATCAATAGAGCTGACCGCCTGGCTTAGCTGCAGCTTCCAGTCAGGGCTGAAATCAAGTGGCCGCTCATGGTCGTTATTAATGGACCGCTCAGGGCTGACATTAAGTGACGGCTCAGGGCTGTTATTAATGGACCGCTCAGGGCTGATATCAATTGTTTGCGAGAGGGCTATTTCCGGCTTGTTCATAGAAGTGGTATCTGATCCTGATAAGTTATCCGTGGCGGTATTTTCTGGCAACATGAATGGCCGCGAGTTTACGCCATAAGACCGCGGCGAACTAATGGCTTTCAATAAAAGATGGCAGGTTATAAATGATCGATAACAGGGCAACAGCAGACGAAAAATTTATGCGCCGGGCGCTTGAGCTCGCCGAGCAGGCCGCCGCCGCGGGTGAAGTGCCGGTAGGTGCGTTGGTGGTCGCTGACGGTGACATTATCGCCGAGGGTTACAACCAGCCGATTGGCAGCTGCGACCCCACCGGACATGCCGAAATTATCGCCATGCGCAATGCCTCCAAGCTATTGGGTAATTACCGCCTCAGCGGCTGTCAGCTGTATGTCACCATTGAGCCCTGCACCATGTGTGTCGGGGCAATGATCCATGCCCGTATCGGCCGTATTGTGTTTGGCGCTCATGAGCCGCGGGCGGGCGCGCTTGAGAGCCAATTGCGCCTGCTTGAGGCATCACATTACAACCACAGGATTGAATGGCAGGGCGGTGTGTTGGCGGAACAGTGCGGCGCGGCGATCAGTCAGTTTTTTCGCGCCAAACGCAGCTCTTAATAAAATGCTGGCTAGAGCGATGAAGGGGTAGCGGCGGCATCCCACTCGCTGTTTGGCTGCCCCTGCTCAACGGCCTGGGGTTCTCGCTGCTGAGACAGTTCATGCAACTCCAGATAGCGCTGGTAGTACTGAATATTATCCACATAGATCACCGGCTCTTTGCCGCGGGCAAACCCGTATTTCAGGGTTTTGTAATACTGCTTGTTGCCCAGTTTCGGCAGATGCTGGCGCACATCTTCCCACTTGTCCGGATCCTGGCCTTCGCGTTGAGTGAGAATGCGCGCATCCTCCAAGTGGCCAAAGCCAACATTGTAAGCCGCCAATGCCAGCAGCGTGCGATCCGGCTCCGCAATCCGTTGCGGCAGCCGCGACCTCAGTTTGGTCAGATAGGCGGCGCCGCCGGTGAGGCTCTGTTTCGGATCGAGACGATTTTTGATATTCATCTCGCGGGCGGTGCTGAGGGTCAACATCATCAGGCCGCGCACGCCGGTGGGTGACTTGGCCCGCGCATTCCAGTGTGATTCCTGATAGGCCACCGCGGCGAGCAGATGCCAGTCGAGATCAAACAGCGGCGCGATCTCTTTAAACAGCGGCTCATATTTGGGCAGACGTTTATCGACCAACTCGCCAAATCGCTGTGAACCGGCCACGGAGAAATTGTCGGCCTGGGCCAGCAATTCATTTTTTAACTGCGCCAGTTTGCCACTGGCCTTGAAGTCGCGCAGAAACTGGTTGGCCGCCTCGCGCAAGGTGCCGTCGCCGTGGCCGGGAAACGCCCAGGCTAGAGGTTGGGGTTCGGAGATATCGATGGCGCGGCGCACCTGGGGATAGATATGGCGGCTGACCAGGTAGGCGAGAGAGTCGACCACGGTGTAATCGATTTCCTTGTCCTGAACCATGCGCAACAGTTCACTCATCTCGGTGTTATCTTCGCGCCACTGCAGGTCCGGAAATTGTTCGGCCCAATAGGTCAGCCGTTCGCTGTGGGAAGAGTCTGCAGCCACCAGTAGATCGCCATCGAGATCGGCCAGCGAGCGTGGCCGGCTGGAGCCGCGGCGGTAGACCAGATGTTGGGTCACCTGCATATAGGGCTCGGTAAAATGCAGCGATTGGCTGCGGCTTTCAGTGACAGTGATATTAGCGGCGGCGAAATTGCCATCCGGGCCGCCCACCGACAGTAGCATGGCGCGCAGCGATGGCTTTGAATGCACCACCAGTTTGACGCCGAGGCTCTCGGCAAAGGCTTTGGTGAGCAGATATTCAAACCCGTTTTTACCTCTGCCGTCTTCGTAAAAAGTGGTTGGGCCATCGACGGTCAGCACATGCAGTAGACCGCTGTTCTCAACCTGTTGCAGATCACTGAGGCGGGCGGAGCTGGCGAAATAAACGAGAAACAGGATGCCGGTTGCGATAAGAAGCAGACGGTTGCGGGCACGTCTGATGCCGCCGGGATTGCTGACAGAAAGAGAGTGTAAAAGCTCTTTTAAACGTTTCGACAAAAGCGTTCTCCAGAAAATACCCAAAACACCGGCTGCGAAAATAATTGTACATGGTTTACTCACCTACAGATGGATTTTTCAGCTAGAATAACGCGCTTTCCAAACCGACTGTTTTGCGAGCACTGCCTCTATGATGATCCTCACCGGCGCACCCTCCCTGTCTGCGTTTCGACGTAAAAAACTTCTTTCGACACTGCAGCAAATAGTGCCCTCCACGGTTTCAGTGTATGCCGAGCATGTGCATTTTGCCGATCTCAGAGAGCCGCTCAGTGACAGCGGGGTGGAAACGCTCAAGGCCTTGCTGACCTATGGTCCGCGTGAAGAAAAGACCTCCACCCAAGGGCAACTTATTCTGGTTGTGCCGCGCCCGGGAACCATTTCGCCCTGGTCGAGCAAGGCTACCGATATTGCCCACAACTGTGGTTTGAGCCAGATTGTCCGCGTCGAGCGCGGCACCGCCTATTATGTCAATGCCGATAAAATGCTTAGCGAACAGCAGCTGGCGGATCTCGGTGCGGCGCTTCACGATCGTATGGTCGAGACCGTTCTCAATGATCTGCAGCAGGCGGATGTCTTGTTCAGCCATCAGCAGCCAGCGCCGGTCACCAGCGTGGATATTCTTGGCGGCGGCGTCGAGGCGCTGAAAGCTGCCAACAGTGAGCTGGGCCTGGCCCTTGCCGCGGATGAGATTGACTATCTGGTCGATAGCTTTAAAGGCCTCAAGCGCAACCCCACTGATGTTGAACTGATGATGTTTGCCCAGGCCAACTCAGAGCACTGCCGTCACAAAATTTTTAATGCCAGCTGGACCCTCGATGGCGAAGAGCAGGAACACTCGCTGTTCGGCATGATCCGCAACACCTACAAGGTCAATGGCGAAAATGTTCTCTCGGCTTACTCGGATAACGCCGCGGTGGTTAGTGGCACGGTCGGTGGGCGCTTCTACCCGGATCCGGCGACCAAACTTTACGGTTACAGCCAGGAACCTGTGCATCTGTTGATGAAAGTGGAAACCCACAACCACCCGACCGCGATCTCACCTTACTCTGGCGCCGGCACCGGTTCCGGTGGCGAGATCCGCGACGAAGGCGCGGTGGGCCGGGGCTCGAAACCAAAGGTCGGGCTGGTGGGCTTTACCGTGTCGAACCTGAATATCCCCAATTACAAACAATCCTGGGAGCGGGATTACGGCAAACCGGAGCGCATTGTCTCGGCGCTCGATATTATGCTCGAGGGGCCGATCGGCGGCGCCGCGTTTAACAATGAATTTGGCCGCCCCAATATCTGCGGCTATATGCGCACCTTTGAAGTGGATTTTGATAACCAGCGCCGTGGCTACCACAAGCCAATTAT
This sequence comes from Porticoccaceae bacterium, assembly GCA_023255165.1. GTDB lineage: Bacteria > Pseudomonadota > Gammaproteobacteria > Pseudomonadales > Porticoccaceae > HTCC2207. Next base: position 22,349 of record JALRJD010000242.1, read on the forward strand.
GATCGCTGGCGGTTACGGCAATATTCGGGAAGAACATATCGACAAGCCGGAATTCGAACCCGGCGCCCAGCTGGTGGTGCTCGGTGGGCCGGCGATGTTGATCGGCCTCGGTGGTGGTGCGGCTTCCTCCATGGCCACCGGTGCCAGCTCGGCGGATCTCGACTTTGCCTCGGTGCAGCGTCAGAACCCTGAAATCGAGCGCCGCTGTCAGGAAGTGATCGACCAGTGTTGGCAGCAGGGCGATAAAAACCCGATTGCCTTTATCCACGATGTGGGCGCCGGTGGTCTCTCCAACGCACTGCCGGAGCTGGTAAAAGATGGCGGTACCGGCGGGCACTTCCAACTGCGCAAAGTGCCCAATGATGAGCCGGGCATGGCTCCGGTGGAGATCTGGTGCAACGAAGCCCAGGAGCGTTATGTGCTGGCGATACTGCCCGCCGATCTGACCCGTTTTCTGGAAATCTGTCATCGCGAGCGCTGCCCGGTGGCGGTGGTCGGCGAAGCGATTGCCGATAAAACCATTACTGTCAGCGACAGCTATTTCAAAAATGATCCGGTCGATCTGCCAATGTCTGTGCTGTTTGGCAAGCCGCCCAAAATGCATCGCGTGGCCGAGCGCCAGCAGGCCGAAACCCAGCCCTTTGAAACCGCCAAATTGAATTTTGATGATGCTGTGTTTCAGGTACTGCGCCACCCCACAGTGGCTAGCAAAAATTATTTGATCACCATCGGCGATCGCAGCGTGGGTGGCATGGTGGCCCGCGATCAGATGGTCGGTCCCTGGCAGGTTCCTGTGGCGGACTGTGCCGTGACCACCATCACCTATGACAGCAATGCCGGTGAAGCCATGGCCATGGGCGAGCGCACACCGCTGGCGCTGATCAATGCTCCGGCGTCCGGGCGCATGGCCATAGGTGAAGCGCTGACCAATATTGCCGCCGCCTGTATTGGCGATATC
>JALRJD010000306.1 GCA_023255165.1 Porticoccaceae bacterium
GAATGTTCTGGCCGGTGGTTTCTATCTCAAGGTCGAAAGTGGCGGCGCAAACTCCGGTGAGTTGGCGATTCCGGGAATTGTTGCCAGCAGTGACTGGCAGTCAATCAGTTTTCCCGTTAGCTCACTGACCGCCAGTGGCGCGCTGAATTTATCCGGTATTACCGCGCCGATGGTATTTTTCCCACCAGCGGCCAACGGTCCCGGGCTGATCTACCAGATTGACAATGTGCGCTTTACTGGCATTTATGATGGCGCCACGCCGCCCACCGGCGGCACAGGCACGGGTTCGTCAGGCACCACAGATTACACAGCCATTGCCTATGGCGCGGGCAGTATTTCCGACACCATCAATGTTGCCAGCTATCGCTGTGCGGTGGATTACGGCAACTGGATTTACAATGCCGGTGTGGTTGAACCGGCCATTGCCGCCTGTAACGCAACAACAAGAATTCCCACTGGCACGCCGACAAAACTGTACCCACAGATAACCGGTGCCGCGCTGGACAGGCCAGTGCCGACCCATAAGTGGTGGGGATCGATTCCATTTGTTGGCGAGATGACTGTTGGCGGCGCCGGCGCGGCCTACATTACGCCGGATCCGATTCGGGCGCGGATCAGCAATAAGGGCGCTCGAGTCAACGGTATTCCCGGCGGCTTCCAAACCAGGGGTAATTTTCCGCAGTACGACGGTCCGGTTCCCTTTGATGAGGTGTTTGAAGGTGTTGCGATCGCCAACTCGGCTTACGCGAATCTCGACGCTTATCTGAAAGATCACAGCGACGGTTCCGTCACCGTGCAGTGGAAGTCTGGTAGCACCGCGGTGATGGATGCGACCTTTGTGCACGGTTCGCCCTATGTTTATTTTAAGGTGTATGAGGGCAACCCGCTGTTGCGCACGCTGCGTGAAGATGGCGGCGAGAAAGGTATCTTCTTTAATCAGGAAAACCACCTCGGTGTGTGGACCAATATTTCGGGTATTCGCAATAACTTCCTGCTGACCGGAGAAGGCACGACCACATACTCCAATATCGCCAGTAACGAGATCACCATCAACAATGCCACGAAAGAATTTACCCTGACCTATTTGCCCACCATCACCGGTGACCCCAGTGCCAGCATGAGTAACTTCTTTGCCGAGCGGGCACGCAATGTGGTGGCCGCTGTGGATATTGATTACAGCGTTGACCGCAGTACCAACACAGTCACCGTAAGCCACGCTTACCTGGACAGTCAGGGTGCCGCGGTTGACACCATTGTTGGCCTGCATCCGCTGCACTGGAAAAACTCATCACAGGCAACCTCCAGCTACAAGATTCGCAGTGCGCGAGGCATGATCAAGTTTGCCCAGAGCAACGGTTTTGACTACGACCTGCCCTTTACCGGGGTGCTGCCGACCATGCCGTCGATCTCTGGAACCTATAACCAAGCCACCCTTGAAGCGCTGGTTAGCGACTTTGTTAACGATGGTGAGTCGGCGTGGATTAACAGCACTGACACCTACTGGTCTGGCAAAGCCTACGGCAAGGTCGCTGAAACCGCAGCGCTGGCGCGCACTATTGGTATGGACAGCGAAGCGGGTCAGCTGATCGACTGGTTAAAAGCGGAGCTCTCTGACTGGTTTACCGCCGAGACCGACGGCAATCTGGATATCAATAAATATTTTGCCTACGACGCGACCTGGGACGCGCTGTTTGGCATTGAAGAAGCCTATGGCTCGCACCAGCGTATGGCCGATCACCATTTCCACTACGGCTACTTTGTGCGCGCCGCTGCCGAAATCTGTCGTGTCGATGCGGCCTGGTGTGGCCAAGATCAGTACGGCCCGATGATTGAGCTGTTGATTCGCGACTACGCCGGTGACGACAGCGAAGAGATGTTCCCGAAAATGCGTAACTTTGACCCGGCCAATGGTTTCTCCTGGGCTGATGGTAAAGGCGATGCGGTGCAGGGCAACAATAATGAATCCACTTCCGAGGCGGCCAACGCATACGGTGCGATCGTTTTATACGGGCTTGCAACCGGCAATGACGCGCTGGTGGACAAGGGCATGTACATGCATGCGTCAACGACAGCCGCGTTCTGGCAATACTGGAACAATATCGATGGCTACAACAATCTGGGC
>JALRJD010000113.1 GCA_023255165.1 Porticoccaceae bacterium
TGCGTGCCGCGTATCAGTTTGCCGAATCCCTTGCCGAGAGTGGGCAACTGCCCGCGGTGGTGCGTGTGCAGGCGGAGATGTTTGGGTCGCTGGGGGCAACGGGCAAGGGCCACGGCACAGGCAAGGCGGTGTTGCTGGGGCTTGAGGGTGAGCAGCCGGAAACGGTTGATACGCCGACCATTGCCGAGCGGGTTGAAGTAATTCGAGAGTCCGGATCAATCAATCTGTTGTCCAGACATCGCGTCGATTTTAATTACCAGCACGACCTGTTGTTGCACCGCAGAAAGGCGCTGAAGTTTCACCCCAATGGCATGATCTTTAGTGCCTTTGGTGGCAATGGCGAGGTGGTCAGCCGCAAAACCTACTATTCGGTTGGCGGCGGTTTTGTGGTCGATGAGAGTGCGGCCGATCAGGGTTTTCTGGTGGAAGACCACAGCACGCTGGCCTATCCGTTCGAATCGGGCGCTGAGCTGCTGGCGCTCTGTGAACAGCACGGTATGAGTATTTCGCAACTGATGATGGAGAACGAAAAGACCTGGCGCAGCGAGCAGCAGGTGCGTGATGAGCTACTACATCTGTGGTCGGTGATGCAGTCCTGCGTCGCTAATGGCATTAGTAACAGCGGCATTTTGCCAGGCGGATTGCTGGTTCGGCGCAGAGCCTCCGAGTTGTATCAGAAGCTGCTTAGTCGCCCCGAGGGGGCTCCTGAGTCAGAACAGTCCGATCCACTTTTGGCGCTCGACTGGGTAACGCTCTATGCGCTGGCAGTGAATGAGGAAAATGCGGCTGGCGGCCGAGTGGTAACCGCTCCGACAAATGGCGCGGCGGGCATTATCCCCGCAGTGCTGCACTACTATATGCGTTTTGTGCCAAACGCCAGTGACGAAGGTGTGGTCAGGTTTCTGCTGACCGCCGCGGCGATCGGCATGTTGTATAAAAAGAATGCCTCGATCAGTGGCGCCGAAGTTGGCTGTCAGGGTGAAGTGGGTTCGGCCTGCTCAATGGCCGCCGGTGCCCTTGCCGAGGTGATGGGCGGCACGCCGGCTCAGGTGGAAAATGCCGCCGAGATCGGCATGGAACACAATCTTGGGCTGACCTGCGACCCGATTGGCGGGTTGGTGCAGGTGCCCTGTATCGAACGCAATGCAATGGGGTCGGTGAAGGCAATTCATGCGGCGCGAATCGCGCTGCGCGGTGATGGCGCCCATTTTGTGTCACTGGACAAGGTGATTCAGACCATGCGCAAGACCGGGCAGGATATGCATGTGCGCTACAAGGAGACATCGCGGGGAGGACTGGCGACCCACGTCCTTGAGGTGCCAGTCAATATTATCGAGTGCTAGAACGGTCGAGCGCCAGAACTAGCGACTCTGGATCACGGATGACTCGCTTGGCAGCTGAATCACTCAGCGCCTACGCAATCAAATCGTAGCGCTCGGCGAGGATAGCAATAATTTCCGCCTTGGGATCTTCCGGCAAGGTAATTTTCTCGCCGGTAATTTTCTCGGCAATACCGGTGTAGGTTTCCGAAACCGCCATCAGCACCGATTGTGGCAGCTCATTGTCGCGAGCCAGCGCGGTGCGCTCGGGCATACGGTTTTTGTTCAGCAGAATATCGGGATCAGGGAAGTGGTTGAGCAGCAGCTGGCGGAAACCCTCTTTGGAGTTCTCGACAATTTTACCGTTGGCATAGCTCTCGGCGTCCCAGATACGCGATGAATCGGGGGTGCCGACCTCATCCATATAAATCAGTTTCTCATTGCCCTGTTTGTCGGTGACATAGCCAAACTCAAACTTGGTGTCGACAAAGATCTGGCCAATCTCCGCCAGTGCATCACTGATCACATCAAAGCCTTCACTGAGCAGCTTTTCATAGACATTGATATCGTCGACATTGCGAAATTCAAACCGGGCATAGTTATTTTCAATGTCGGCGCGGGAAACATTCACATCGTCCGCTTCTGGCACGCCCGGGATACCTTTAAGAATGCCTTTGGTCGATGGCGTAATCAGCAACTCGGGCAGACGCTGGTCTTTTTGCAGACCATCTGGCAGTTCGATACCGCAGAAATTGCGCTCGCCTTTTTCATAGGCGCGCCACATGGAACCGGTAATATATTGGCGGCAGATCGCTTCGATCATCACCGGTTTGGCTTTTTGCACAATCCACACCAGCGGGTGGGGAATATCGAGAATATGGCTGTCGGCCAGACCCTGCTCGCGGAACAATTTAAACCAGTGGTTGGATATCGCATTCAGCGCCGCGCCCTTGCCCGGCACGCCATTCATACCATCTTCGCCATTCCAGATGCACTCAAAAGCCGAGATGCGGTCGCTGATCACCATAATCGCCAGCGGCGAATCGGCGGCCACGTCGTAGCCTTTCTCTTCGATCAGACGGCGGCTGTCAGCCTCGGTCAGCCAGTAAACCGAGCGCACCTTGCCGCTGTGAACGGGCAGGTCGGTGCGAATGGGAAGATCATTATTGGAGGCCAATACCTTGTTAGCAAGACTCATAGTTATGCCCTGGAGTTGATTAAAAAAGTGTGAATTGTTGGCTGTTGCCTGATGTTGTTTTTAAACTTAATTTGATGCTTGCCTGATGGAGCGCTCTCGTTTCAGAGCAGAATTCTAGCAACTCCGGTGACGCCGGGCAAAGGAAAGATTGCAGCTGTCGGCGCGATTTTGTAGGGTGGTGACCCACAGCCTTCTCCGAGTTTTAACATCATGACTTCTATACTGATCACCGGCGGTAGCGGATTTATCGGACGACACTTTTCTGCCGCTGCGGCAGCCCTTGGCATGCAGGTTCGGGTGCTGACGCGCAACCCCGCAGCGGCTGCAAAACGCTTGCCGGCATCGGTGAAACTGGTTGAGCGACTCAGTGAGCTGGAATCCGGTTATGTGCCGGAAATTCTGCTCAATCTGGCCGGCGAGCCCCTCGCCAATGGTCGCTGGAGCCATCGTCGCAAGCAGCGTTTTTTCGATAGCAGGGTGGGGCTGACCGACCGGCTGTTTGAGTTCTTTGCCGCTCGCGAGCAGAAACCCAAATTGGTGATCAGCGGCTCGGCAATTGGTTTCTATGGTCCCGGCGATCAGCCAGTGGATGAAAGCTCGCCGGGAAAGGATGGCTTCTCGCATCAACTGTGCCAGACCTGGGAGCAGAGTGCGCGGCGTTTTGAGTCGCTCGGCTGCCGTGTCTGTTATCTGCGAACCGGCATTGTGCTCGGTGACGAAGGGGCGCTGGCGCGGATGTTACCGCCCTTTAAACTGGCTTTGGGCGGACCGATTGGCAGTGGCGAGCAGGGTATGTCGTGGATTCACATCGACGATATGGTGGCGGCGATTCTCTATTGTATCAACCACCCGGAGATTGCCGGCCCGGTTAATGCCACCGCGCCGAGCCCGGTCTCCAATGCCCGCTTTAGTGCGACACTGGGCGAGGTTCTGCAGCGGCCGGCGCGACTGCCGATGCCGGCGATTATGGTGAAACTGCTGTTTGGTGAAATGGGCGAGGAGCTGTTATTGCGCGGCCAATATGTGCTGCCAAATAAACTGCTGGCCGCCGGATTTCAGTTTCGCTTCGGCGATCTCGACAGCGCACTGCACGCTATTCTCGATCAATAAATTATTGGCCAGCCTAGGCTGGATAACCGGTAATCGCTCTGATCGCCCGATAGCTCGGCTTGAGTTGTTTATACATCTTGCGGTAGACCTGACTGTAGAGCTGATCGTAGATTTGCTGGTTGGCGGCTATGGGCTCAAAGCGACCACCGGTGTGGGTCATTGCGGCACTGGCGCTGGCAAAATCCGGGTAGACGCCGCAACCTACCGCCGCGGCAATGGCGGCACCCAGCGCCGAGGTTTCGTAGGTGTGCGGGCGCTCCACAGTCATGCCAAAAATATCGGCAGTGATCTGCATAATCTGATCGCTCTGAGATCCACCACCAGAGACCATCAGTCTGGTGATGGGTTGCTTGCTGTGCTTTTCAACGCGCTCCTTGCCTGCGCGCAGGGCATAGGTGAGACCTTCGATAATGGCGCGATAGAGGTGGGCGCGGGTATGCACATCGCCAAAGCCAATAATGGCGCCCTTGGCTTCCGAGCCTTCATTATCAGCCCCCGCTCCCCAGTAGGGCTGCAAGGTTAAACCCATGCTGCCGGCAGGAACCCGACGCAATAAATCATCGAACAGTGTTTCCGCGCTAACCCCCTGTTGTTCGGCGGCGGCCTGTTCCTGCAGTCCAAATTCCTGCTTAAACCAGCTCACCATCCAATAGCCGCGCGGCACCATAATCTCGACATTAAAGCTGTCTGGAATCACACCTGGATAGGCCGGGTGAAAGGGAATTGCCTCCAGGTATTGATCACTGGTGATGTTAAATGTGGCCGTGGTGCCATAGCTCAGGCTGCCGGTATTGCTATCGAGACAGCCGGTGCCGAGCACTTCGCAGGCTTTGTCGGAACCGCAGGCAATCAGCGGCAACCCTTCCGGAATGCCGGTCTCAGCGGCGGCCGCGGCGCTGATATGGCCGAGCAGTTCTCCAGCGGCCACCAGCTCCGGCAGCATTTCTCTCCTGATTGCTGGAATAGCACGCCACTTCCAATC
>JALRJD010000228.1 GCA_023255165.1 Porticoccaceae bacterium
TTATCATCGGCGGTGGCATTACCGGCGCCGGTATTTTGCGCGAAGCGGTGCGGCGCGGTTATGACGCGCTGTTGGTTGAGCAGGCCGACTTTTCATCCGGCACCTCAAGCCGTTCATCAAAAATGATTCATGGCGGGCTGCGCTATCTTGCCGCGGGCGATCTGAAATTAACCCGAGAGAGCCTGACGGAGCGTGAGCGACTGCTGCTTGAAGCACCGGGGCTGGTCGATCGTATCAGCTTCTATTTCACTCTCAGCAAAGGGCTGTTTCCCGGACGCTGGGCGATGGCGGTAATCCTGACAATTTACGATTTTATTGCCGGCATTCGCGATCATCGCTACTTTAACAATCGCCGTCTCGGGGCAAAATTTAGCGGGCTGCAACAGCAACACCTCAATGGCGCCGCAGCCTACAGCGATGCCATGGTCGACGACTCCAGACTGGTGCTGCGGGTATTGCAAGAGAGCATCGACGCCGGTGGCGCCGCCATCAACTACACCAGAGTCGAGCAACTGGTGCTGGAAAAGGGTCAGGTACAGGGAGTGATATTGTGCGACCACAACAGCCCGAACGATAAAGGCAAAGAGAGCAACCACAGCCTGCAACTTCGCGCCCCGGTCGTTATCAATGCCACCGGCGCCTGGGCCGACCGACTGCGCAACCAGATTAACCCGGAAAAGCGTATTCGCCCTCTGCGCGGCAGCCATCTGATTATCCCCAGACAGTTGATGCCGGTCACTGATGTACTGACCTCGCTGCACCCGGACGATAAGCGCGGTGTTTATGTCTACCCCTGGGAAGGCGCCACGGTGATTGGCACCACCGATCTCGACCACGCCGAGGATCTGGATATTGAAGCCAGTATCACCGAGGCCGAAGTGGATTACCTGCTGCGCGCTTACAATGTGCAGTTCCCCGCCCGCCCTCTCAAGCGCGCGGACATTATCTCCACCTGGGCCGGGGTGCGGCCGGTTATCGGCTCCGAAACCTCCAAAGACCCATCCCGTGAGCGGCGCGATCATGCAGTCTGGTCTGACCAGGGCCTGATCACCGTGAGTGGCGGCAAGCTCACCACCTTTAGATTAATCGCCCTCGACGCCCTGGCCGCCGCCCGCGACCTGCTGCCCGAGCCGCAGCCCTTTGATAGTGACCAGATCTTTAGCCAGCCCGAGGTCAGCGCCGCCGAGTTTATGCCGCACAACAGTGCCTGGGGCCAGCGGCTGTTGGGGCGCTACGGTGCTCAAGCCCAGCTCCTGCTTGAAACAGCACCTGTTGAAGAACAGCAGCCCATCGCCAACACCGAATTCTGTCTCGCGGAATGCCGCTGGGCGGCACGCCATGAGGCGGTGATCCATCTCGATGATCTGCTGTTGCGGCGCACAAGATTGGGGATGTTGCTCGCCGATGGCGGTGCTGAACTGTTTGCGGCTCTGGAACCCATTTGTTCGGCGGAGCTGGGTTGGGACCGTTCGCGCTGGCAGTTTGAGGTCGACCGTTACCTGAATATCTGGAAACGTTTTTACAGCTTGCCGGTGCAGTAACCCGAAAAAAACTTAAAAAATAAAAATTAAAAAACATCAAAGATAAAGTGCAGCCAAGTATGAAACAGTCATCACCAACCGCAGATTACTTTCTCGCCATCGATAACGGCACACAGAGTGTGCGCGCCATGGTCTT
>JALRJD010000230.1 GCA_023255165.1 Porticoccaceae bacterium
CGGCATTGGTATGCCCGGTTTTAAGACCATCGACACTGCTGTCGCGCCACAGCAGACGGTTGCGGGTGGGCTGATTGATATTGTTGTACTTAAAATATTTTTCCGAGTAGATGCTGTAGTGCTCTGGGTAGTCGCGAATAATGGCTCGCGCCAGCAGCGAAAGATCGCGGGCAGTTGTCACCATGCCCTCTTCGGGCAGGCCGGTTGCGTTGTAATAGTCGGTGTTGGTCATGCCGAGCATTGCAGCCTGCTGGTTCATCTCATCGGCAAAGGCGCTTTCGCCTCCGCTGATATGTTCCGCCAGAGCGATTGAGGCATCGTTGCCGGACTGGATAATCACACCGCGGATCAGATCGCTGACCGAGACTCTGGTGCGTGGGCTGAGGAACATGGTCGAGCCGTCGGTTTTAGCGCCGCCTTTTTCCCAGGCATTGTCGCTGATCAGCACCAGATCATCTTTCTTCAGACGTCCGGCGGCAATTTCGCTGGAGACAATATAGGTGGTCATCATCTTTGCCAGACTGGCGGGCGGAAGTTGCATATCGGCGTTTTCTTCGACCAGCACGCGCCCGGTGGTGGCATCGACCAGAATCCATGCTTTGGCCGCCAGCTCCGGTGGTGCGGGCATAAGCTGTTGTGCCTGCACATTGGGCAGCGCTTGCAGACTGAGGACGATAACAACGAAAGAGGCGAGACATTTCTTCAGCATAATCAAACCACGACTTAAGAAAAATGAATGAAGCCGACAGTTTAACACCTCAGTGGCGGCTGTGCGTCCTTGAGATGGCATTGAGGCAGGTATTTTTATGCGGCCGGGCCGGTTTAAGGGGAGACTGAAAAGGCCGTCAGGTTAATGCTCTTTTTTAACATCGCTTTAATGGTCACCAGCTCCATATTGTCAGCGATGGGGCCGATCCATAATTTAAACAGATTGTCCTGATTGCGCACGATAATCGGCTGCGATGTCAGGCTGCCGATTTTGCCTTTCATCTGTTGCGCCAGCGCCAAATCGCTGTAGGCGCCAACCTGCAAATAGTTGCCGGGCTGGCTGATTTCAGTAACCGCTTCAGCAGTGCTCGGGATTGCAGGCTTTGCCGGCACCTGTGCGATCAGTGGCGGATTGGCCAGGGTCTGGGGATGATCTCCGGTGTCGATGGTTTCGACGATAACCTTGGCCGTGCCTTTATTGGCATAACCCAGTTTCATGGCGGCGACATAGGAGAGATCAATCAAACGCGAATCGTGGAATGGGCCGCGGTCATTGATCCTGACAATCACCGAGCGGCCATTTTCCACATTGGTGACTCTCGCATAGGAGGGAATTGGCAGGCTTTTATGGGCCGCGGTCATGCCGTACATATTGTAGACCTCGCCATTGGAGGTCAGGCGGCCATGAAATTTGGTGCCATACCAGGATGCGATGCCGGTTTCGGAATAGCCTTTGCTGGTTGGCAGCACCACATAGGTTTTGCCAAACACTTCATAGGGACTTTTATTGCCGGCATTGGTAATCGGTTCCGGTTTGGGTGTGGCATTTGGGATAACGCTCGCATCAATCGCTTTGCCGGCACCGTCTTTCTCAATCAGGTACGGGTTTGAGCTGCAGGCGCCGAGCAGTGCCAGCAGCACTCCTGAAAGCACCCCCGGCAGCAGTCGAGTCAGGCGGATGGCAAGGTCAGGACGGTGTGCAGTCATTGTATTGGCGACATTTTTTCTGGCGAATCAATTCACTTAACTGGAATACCGCCATGGCGTATTTGGTGCGTGGATTGTAACGGCTGATAACGTAAAAATTGTGCATACCGAGCCAGTATTCGTTGCCGTATTTTGCGCTAAAGCGCATTGGAAAGGCTTTGGTTTCCGGGGGTAGTGACTGCATGATTTTATAGCCCTGACTGTCGAGCTCGGCCAGCGACTGCTTTGGTCGCACCAGCTTATTGACGGTCTCTTCGGCCGGGTCGCTGTTGATATTGGCACGCACCGCGACCGCTTCTCCCTGCCGCCAGCCGTGCTCGGCAAAATAGTTGGCAACGCTGCCAATGGCATCGGTTGGATTGCGCCAGATATCGGCAAACTGATCGCTGTCGTAGTCGACCGCATAGTGGCGATAGCTGCTTGGCATAAATTGTCCGAGACCCATGGCGCCCGCGTAGGAGCCTTTCAGTTCAACCGGGTTTTGTTTTTGTTCGCGAGCAAGCAGAAACAGGTTTTCCAGTTCCGCGGTAAAGAAGCGTTTGCGCGACTCGCGTTTATCTGTATAGGTGTAGTAATCAAAGGCCAGGGTCGTCAGGGCATCGACAACTTTGTAGCTGCCGGTATTGCTGCCGTAATTGGTCTCAACGCCAATAATGCTAACGATAATAGCCGGGTCAACGCCAAAATCGCGCTCGGCTTTTTCCAGAGTCTGGCGATTTTGTTCCCAGAACGCGACGCCACCGTCAATACGCTGGTCAGAGATAAAGTGGTTGCGGTACTGGTACCAGGGCTTAACTTTTTCCGCCGGGCGACTCATGGCTTTGACGATGGATTCCTGATGCGTGGCGGTGCGCAGCCAGCTGACAATATCCTCGCGGGCAAAATGGTGTTTTTCCACCATGCTGTCGATAAATTCCGCGGCTTCAGGATGGGTCGAATAATCGGCGTGGCTTTGGCTCGCCAGAGTCAGCAGGCCGGCCACAGAGAGTAATACGCTTGCGAGAATATTGTTCAAATTATTTTCCTAAAAACTGCGTTTCCTAAATTCGTTTCGGCTCGGTGCTGATGGCCATCAGAATACCAAAACCACTGAACAGAGTCACAATCGCCGAGCCGCCATAACTGATAAACGGCAGCGGCGCACCGACCACAGGCAGGATACCTGAGACCATGCCCATATTGACAAAAATATAGACAAAAAAGGTCAGACTCAGAGTGCCTGCAACCAGACGGCTGAACATGGTCTGCGCGTTCAGCGCAATCACCATGCAGCGGCCGATCAGCAGCAGATAGACCAGCATCAGAGTGAGTACGCCGATCAGACCAAATTCTTCCGCCAGCACCGCAATAATAAAGTCAGTGTGGCTCTCTGGCAGAAAGTTCAGCTGCGACTGGGTGCCCTGAGTCCAGCCCTTGCCGCCGAGGCCGCCAGAGCCGATGGCAGTGGTTGACTGAATAATATTCCAGCCAGCGCCGAGCTTGTCATCCTCAGGTGCAAGCAGTGTCAGCACGCGCTGCTTCTGATAGTCGAGCAGCACATAAAACCACATGATGGGTATTGCGGCGACTGCCAACAGCCCGGTGGAAATCAGGTAGCGCTTGCCGATGCCAGCGAGAAAAATAGCAAAGAAACCAGATGAAAAAACAATTAGCGAGGTGCCCAGATCCGGCTGCCTGGCGATCAGAAATACCGGCAGCAGCGCCGCCGCGGTAGCAATCAGTACATGCTTGAAGCGCGGCGGCAGATAGTGATTGCTAAGGTAGGCAGAGATCATCATTGGCACCGCGATTTTCATTAGCTCCGAGGGTTGAAAGCGGGTAAAACCCAAATCCAGCCAACGCTGCGCGCCTTTGGCGCCAACCCCGAAAAAGAGCACCACCACCAGTGACAGCAGGCCACCGAGATAGATAAAAATTGACCAGCGCTGCCAAAATCGTGGGGTCAGCTGAGCGATAGCGATCATTGAGATCAGACCGACCAGCATAAAAGTGGCCTGACGTTTGATATAGGAAATACTCTCACCGCTGGCGCTGTATAACACCGCCAGACCTATGCCGCAGAGAACCAGCAAAATCAGCAACAGCGGGATATCGATGTGCATGGCGCGCGCTCGCCGGCGGTCGCCCCCGGGGCTGGTCAGTTGACGGACAAAATCATTTCTATGCATCGTTCATCACCTGTTAGCCATACTGGCAGGTTGTTGAGATTGCATATAGGCATCGAACACCTCGCGTGCAATCGGCGCTGCCACCAGACCGCCGTGCTCACCATTTTCGACAATCAGACCAATGGCTATCTTGGGGTTTTCAACCGGCGCAAAGGCGACGAACAGGGCGTGGTCCCACTGCCTTTTATCGATCGTGCTGCTGTCGTATTTTTCTTCTGCACCAATGCTGATTACCTGCGCAGTTCCAGTCTTGCCGGCGATGGTATAGCCGAGGTTATGGTTGATTTTGCGCGCGGTGCCATGAGGGCTGTGAACAACGTCTTTCATCGCCTGATGCACATAGTCCCAGTAGCGCTGGTCTATGTCGATTTTGCCAATTTCACTGTCCGCGTTGAGATCGACGCCATTAATCGCCTTGACCAATCGCGGTGTGCGTACATCGCCGCGGCTGGCGATACGTGCCGACATCACCGCCAGCTGCAAGGGTGTGGTCAGCATAAACCCCTGGCCAATGCTGACATTAATAGTGTCGCCATTAAACCAGCTGCTGCCGCGTGCGCCTTTCTTCCACGCCCTGCTGGGCATAATGCCGGGTCGCTCGCCCGGCATATCAATACCGGTGGTGTGCCCGAGACCAAATTCCGCGGCGTATTTGGCCAGCATATCGATGCCGGTGCGCACACCCAGCTCGTAAAAATAGACATCACAGGATTCGACAATAGCTCTGGCCAAACCGACTCCGCTGCCATGGCCGCCGACGGCAGAGTTGTGGTCGCGCCAGGGCCGCTCGATGCCTTTAAAATAGAAAAATCCATTGTCCTCGATGGTGAAATCGGTGCTGATCGCCTTGCTCTCCAACGCCGCTAGTCCAAACAGCGGCTTGATCGTTGAGCCGGGCGGATACTGCCCGCGAATGGCGCGATCAAAAAGCGGCCGGTCTTTGGAGTAGAGCAAGCTGTCGTAATTTTTCTGGCTGATGCCGCTGACAAACAGATTGGGGTCATAGCTGGGTGCGCTGACCATGGCGAGAATGCCGCCGGTCTCAACCTCAATGGCAACCAGTGCGCCGCGCTTGCCTGCGAACGCTTTGTAGACCTCACGCTGCAGATTGCTGTCGAGATAGAGAGTCAGATTATCGCCGGGCACCGCAGGATTTTTTTCCAGCACCCGCATCACCCGGCCGCGGGCATTGGTTTCAACCTGCTCGCTGCCAACGGTTCCAAGCAGTTGCTGTTGGTAATATTTTTCCAGCCCAATCTTGCCGATTGAGTCGGTGCCGCTGTATTTCACCGGATCAATATTCTGACTCTCGCGCTCATTGATACGCCCCACATAACCCACCACATGGGCAAACAGGTCGTGAAATGGATAGTAGCGGTCGAGTCGCGCCGAGGTTTCCGCGCCAGCCAGACGATGGCCATTAACCGCCAGAATAGCTCGTTCGGATTCGCTGAGATTGAAGTGCAGGGCGGTTTGCTCATAGGGGCGCCGGCGTTTCAGATTTTTGCGGAAGCGCTGAATATCGCGCTCGGAAATATCGATCAATTCCGACAGATCGCTAATCAGCTGGTCCATATCCTCGGTGCGTTCGGGGATGATGGTGAGATCGTAGCTGGGACGATTGTCCGCTATCAGCAGCCCATTGCGGTCGTAGATCAGACCGCGCTGAGGCGGCAGCGGGCGCACCAATACACGGTTCTTGTTGGACTGCGTGGCAAAATCTTCGTGGCGGGAAATTTGCAGATCGAAGTAGCGCAGGATCAACACAATCGACAGCACCACTGTTACCAGGGCACCGACCAGAAGCCGCCGGGCAAACAGAAGCCGTTCGCGCTGCGGGTCTGAAAAAGCTGCGTTATCCAGCATCGTGTTGGGTCACCTTAGGGTTATCGTCGCTAGCTGCGATGATAAGGGTGATTGGCGTTTATCGTCCATGCCCGGTAGAGCTGTTCCATCAAGACAATGCGCACCAGAGGGTGCGGCAGGGTTAATTCCGACAATGACCAACGCATATCGGCACGCGCCAGACACTGCTCCGAGAGACCGTCGGGACCGCCAATCACCAGGCAGATATCGCGGCCATTCATCTGCCAGTCGGCGAGCATGGTAGCCAGCTTTTCGGTGCTCAGTGAGCGGCCAATAACATCCAGCGCGACAACAAAATCCTGATCACCAATGGCTTTTAACAGCGCCTGGCTCTCTTTTTCAATCGCTTTGCTGGCGGGCTGGTTTTTGCCTCTGGTGCCGAGGGCAATCTCAATGGTTTCGATGCGCAGTTCCGGCGGCATCCGCTTGCTGTATTCACTGCAACCGGATTCGACCCAGTTGGGCATCCTGGTGCCCACTGCCAGAAGCTTGAGTCTCATACCGCCAATGGCGCCTAGTCCAACTCGCCAAGTATCGGCTGATCGTCGTCTCTGTCTTCCTCGGTATCGCCCGGGCGCATCGACCAGAGTCGCTCAAGATCGTAAAACGCGCGGGTAGCCGGCAGCATAATATGAACAATCACATCGCCAAAATCGACCAGAATCCACTCCGCGGTATCGTCGCCCTCGACACCGATAATGCTGTAGCCGGCTTTTTTGCCTTCGACGGCCACATTGTTGGCCAGCGATTTCACCTGACGGTTGGAATTACCGCTGGCGACAATCATGGTATCCATCACTCCGGTTAATTCGCGAACATCGAGCGAGATAATATTTTGCGCCTTCACCTCTTCCAGCGCGTTGATAACAACTTGTTTTAGTGATTGCGTCATATGTAAAAAATTACTCGTATAAATGATGTTGTTGAATGTAGTTGACCACTGCCGTCGGGGTCAGGAAGTCGATCGCATTGCCGCGGCTTATTCTGTCGCGAATATCTGTCGATGAGATCGCCAGCAGGCTGGTATCACAAACGTACAGTTTACCAGCGCTGGTTTGTTTTAGTTGTTCTAAATTGTCGCGGCGGTGCTGATTAATCCACTCTGCCAGCACGCCATGTTCCGGTAAATGATAATCAGGGCGCGCCGAGATAATCAGATGGCAGTAATCGGTTAGCTGCTGCCAATGATGCCAGCTGTCCAGAGTATTCAGTACGTCGATGCCCAGGCACAGATGAAGGGGCACCTGCGAGCCAATCTGCGCTCTGATCTGCCGCAGTGTATCAATAGTGTAACTGGGCCCGTCGCGGCGCAGTTCAATATTATCGGCGGTCAGCTTCGGATGCCCGCCGATAGCCGCTTGCAACATGCACATACGTTGTTCCGCGGAAACTGTCAGCGCCTCCCGGTGCGGCGGCAGTGCGCAGGGAATCATGCGCAGGGTATCGACCTCGAGCAACTCAGCAAGCTCGATGGCAATGCGCAGGTGGCCATGATGAACCGGGTTGAAAGTGCCGCCGAACAGAGCAACAGACATATTATTGACGGATCTGCCCATCGCCATAGACCACCCACTTCTGGCTGGTCAGTCCCTCCAGACCCACAGGTCCGCGGGCGTGGATTTTGTCGGTTGAGATACCGATCTCGGCGCCAAGACCATATTCAAAACCGTCGGCAAAGCGCGTCGATGCATTGACCATCACCGAACTGGAATCCACCTGACGCATAAAGCGCGCGGCATGTTCCTGATTTTCGGTAACAATCGCATCAGTGTGATGAGAGCTGTAGTGATTGATATGGGCAATCGCCTGATCCAGACCGTCGACTATTTTAATCGACAGCACCGGGGCCAGATACTCTTCGCCCCAATCCTCTTCGCTGGCGGGAACCGCTGCATCAATCAAAGCACAGGTTTTTTCACAGCCGCGCAGTTCAACGCCTTTGTCGGCATAGAGCGCCGCCAGTTGAGGTAATATTTTGTCAGCTACCGACTCAGCCACCAGCAGCGACTCCATGGCATTGCAGACACCATAGCGATGGGTCTTGGCATTGAGCGCGATGGACAGTGCCTTGGCCAGATCGGCCTGATCATCAATATAGACATGGCAGTTGCCATCCAGGTGTTTAATCACCGGCACTCGCGCCTCGGCACTGATGCGTTCGATCAGGCTTTTGCCGCCGCGGGGAACAATCACATCGACATAGTCAGTCATGGTGATCAGCTCGCCAACCGCTGCGCGATCGGTGGTCTCAATAACCTGTACGACGGTCTCAGGCAGGCCCACAGCGGCCAGCCCACGGCTGATGCAGGTGGCAATGGCCTGATTTGAGTGAATGGCTTCACTGCCGCCGCGCAAAATGGTTGCATTGCCTGATTTCAGGCACAGGCTGGCGGCATCCACCGTCACATTTGGACGCGACTCGTAAATAATGCCAACCACTCCCAGTGGCACGCGCATCTTGCCGAGTTTGATGCCACTTGGACGATCCTGCAGCTCGGTGATATCGCCGACAGGGTCAGGCAGATCCGCGACCTGATGCAGGCCTTCAATCATGGCCGCGATGCGCTCAGGGTTGAGCTCAAGACGATCGAGCAGTGCTGCATCGAGGCCGTTGCTGCGACCGTTCTGCATATCCAGGGCATTGGCTTGCAGAAGCTGATCGAGCTGGCTGTTGAGTGCCTCGGCGATGGCCAGCAGCGCGTTGTTTTTTAATGCCGTATCGGCAGCTGCAATCACCCGAGACGCGTCCCGAGCCTGACTGCCCAGCGTTTGCATGTAGTGTTTTATATCCATAGAGCTTTACATTCCGCAGCGCGTTGCTGACAACGTTATAACCTGATTTAGCCACGCATTATACGGCGACAATGACAGCATTTCCTTTCTTTACGTGCATTGCTTGTTGGTTAAAGATACTGACCGGCAATCTCCGCCAGCGCTTTGATATGTGCCGGGTTGTCGTTAAGGCAGGGAATATAGTGGAAGGTCTCGCCGCCAGCCTCGAGAAAAGTCTCGCGGGCTTCCATATTGATCTCTTCAATGGTTTCCAGGCAGTCCGAAGAAAAGCCGGGGCAGATCACCGCCACATGTTTAACCCCCTCAGCGGGCAGAGCTTCCATGGTTTTGTCGGTGTAGGGCTGCAGCCAGGGCTCGCGGCCAAAGCGCGACTGGAATGTAGTCATAATTCTGGATTCATCCAGCCCCATGCGTTCGCGCACCAGTCTGGTGGTCTGGTGGCAGAAGCAGTGATACGGGTCGCCTTTATTGAGGTAACTCTGGGGCGTGCCGTGATAGGAAAACACCAGCTTGTCCGGTTCGCCATGTTCGGCAACCTGCTGGCGAATGGTTTCGCACAGAGCATCGATATACGCTTCCGACTGCTGATAACCGCCAATAAAATGCAGCTCCGGCACCCAGCGGGTTTTGGTAAAGGTTTGCGCCACCGCATCAAAGGTGGAACCGGTAGTGGCACCAGAGTACTGGGGGTAGAGCGGCAACACGGTAATATGTCGCACATTCTTGGCCGTCAGCTCGGCAATCGCCGACTCAATCGAAGGGTTGCCATAGCGCATACCCAGCACCACCGGCACATCATCGTTAAACTTCTCGTCGAGAATTTTTTTAACTCCCGCCACCTGCGCTTTGCAGTGGACCATCAGCGGCGAGCCGCCCTCCGACCAAACGCTGGCATAAAGCTTTGCTGACCGCCGTGGTCGCACCCGCAGAATAATCAGATTGAGAATCATCCACCACAGCAGACGCGGCACCTCGACAACCCGCGGATCGCTCAAAAACTCTTTCAGATAACGGCGCAGCTCGGCAGTCTTCGGCGCATCCGGCGTGCCCAGATTGCACAGCAACACGCCGCGACGGGGTGACGGACCCTTGTGGTCGTATTCGGTCTGGCCCTGATACTTCATTAACTGCTCCTGAGTGCGGTGGTGGCAAAGGTGAGACCTTACTGTAAGCGTCTCGGATCGACAAACTTTATCTGGTATGGAAAAGTCCGATGTTTATCGCAATCGCAATCACTTACGCGGTACCGAGGCTAAAGGATTTAGTTTGGGTAATCCCTCCTAAAACCCCTTACTGTCTATCCTCAATCAAACTGAGCAGGGCGTATCGGCCGTGACCATGGCGTCAGCATAGCCACCGAGTTGCTAAGTCATTTTTCAACCATTGACGAAGCTAAAAAGGCGATGGAAGAAAACTATGCAGTATGAGAGGCGGTAAAGCCGCTCTTAGTTTAAAATATCCTATTTTTAGGTACTTTTAGTACCCAAAATATAAAAAATATAAACCTTTTAATTGATCTGGTTTAAAAAGTAGGTTAGATTGGTACTATGGGTACCGAAAACGAATCAAAATTAAACCATTTGCTCAGCACTCAGCCTTTGGGCGTCGTGCTCTCTTCGGCATGGCTTGCTGATCAAGGTTACAGCCTTGATTTGCAGAAGCGTTATAAGCGAAGTCAGTGGTTTGATTCTATCGGTACAGGAGCGCTGATACGCCATAGCGATCAGGTGGACTATCTGGGTGGCATCTATGCCTTGCAAACCCAGTCAGGCCTATCTGTGCATCCAGCCGCTAAAACTGCGCTATCCATGCAGGGCAAAGCGCATTATTTGGAGCTGGCGACTAAATCGGTCCAGCTCTTTGGTGGCAAGGATGACAGTTTGCCGCTGTGGTTTAAAAAGCGGGATTGGGGTGTCAGTGTCGATTGTAAGCTGACATCGTTTTTACCGCCCGAACTTGGCTTGGTAGAAATAGAGCATAAGGGCTTTAAGGTAAAAGTATCTAGTCCCGCACGAGCGGTCATGGAGTGCCTTTATCTGGCTCCTAGGTATCAACCGCTTTTGGAAGTGTTTGAGTTGATGGAAGGGCTAAACAATCTACGGCCAGCCAGTGTTCAAAAGTTGCTGGAAGGCTGTACTTCGGTGAAGGTAAAACGCCTGTTTTTGTATTTGGCAGATAAGGCAGGCCATGACTGGCTTAGCTATATCAACCTCGATAAGGTTGATTTGGGCTCAGGTAAGCGTGCCATCGTCAGTGACGGAGTATATGTGCCGAAGTATCAGATAACCGTGCCCAAAGCGCTTGATTCAGTGAACGGGGAGGCCGCTGATGAATGAAGCCTATAAAAAGCAGGTCGGGCTTCTTTTGAACGTGTTGCCCGAAGTCGCCAAAGAAGAATGCTTTGCCATGCATGGCGGTACGGCGATCAATCTCTTTGTACGGGATATGCCAAGGCTGTCAGTGGACATCGACTTAACCTATGTCGAGATTGCTGAGCGGAATGAAACGCTCGAAGGCATTAATGCGGCCTTGTTAAGGATTAAAGAGCGTATCGAAGCACTGCGTCCATCGATACGGGTTCAGCACAAAGATAAGGTTTGTAAGCTGCGACTTGATGAGCACGGTGTACTCATCAAAATTGAGGTGAATATGGTAGGGCGTGGCTTGTTAGGCGAGCCCAACAAAGCGCCTCTTTGTGAGGCAGCCCAAGAGCAGTTCGATGCCTTTTGCGCCATGCCGCTGGTGCCGTTGGCACAGCTATATGGTGGCAAATTATGTGCAGCCCTAGATAGGCAGCACCCAAGAGATTTATTTGATGTAAAGCTGCTAATGGAAAATGAAGGCTTTACGGACGAGATCAAGCAAGGATTTATTCTAGGGCTGGTGAGTAGTAATCGCCCGACCCATGAAATGCTTGATCCACATTTACTGGATCAGCGCACGGCTTTTGAAAATCAGTTTCAGGGTATGAGCGAGGTCGAGTTTAGTTACGATGATTATGAGGCCACACGGCTTCAGCTTATCGAAACGGTAAAAGCCAGCTTGAGCGAAGAAGATAAGACTTTCTTATTGAGCCTAAATCGTCTCACGCCAGACTGGTCGATTTACGACTATCAGAACTTCCCATCGGTAAAGTGGAAGCTTCTGAACTTGGAGAAATTCAACAACGACAAGCCAGAGGCTTATCAGCAGCAACTGAGCGAGCTGGAAAGTATTCTGGAGCAGTAATTTATAGCGCATGCGTTCTTCGGTAGAATAGCGCGCTTTTCGGCCCCGCAAGGGTAATGTAACGAACAAGTACAAATTTAAGTACAAACTAGGGTTTTAGGTGTATGGGTGATAGCAATTTTGTCAATGAAATCAATAAGCGACGCACGTTTGCTATCATCTCGCACCCGGATGCGGGCAAGACCACGATCACCGAAAAACTGCTGCTGCTTGGCAACCTTATCCAGGTAGCGGGCACGGTAAAAGGTCGCAAGAGCGATCGTCACGCAACATCGGACTGGATGGCGATGGAAAAAGAGCGCGGCATTTCGGTCACTTCGTCGGTGATGCAGTTTCCCTATCACGATTGCATGGTCAATCTGCTCGACACCCCGGGTCACGAAGACTTTTCTGAAGACACCTACCGCACACTGACCGCGGTTGATTCGTCGCTGATGGTAATTGACGGCGCCAAAGGTGTGGAAGATCGCACCATTAAATTGATGGATGTCTGTCGTCTGCGTGACACCCCGATCTTTGCCTTCGTCAACAAAATGGACCGCGAGATTCGCGATCCGATTGAGCTGCTTGACGAGATCGAAAGCGTGTTAAAGATCAAGGCGGCGCCGATCAACTGGCCAATTGGCATGGGCCGCGGGTTCCGCGGGGTCTACAACCTCTACACTGATATTATCCATGTCTATGTGCAGGGCAAGGGCCACACCTTGATGGACGATATCCAGATTAAAGGGCTCGACTCTGCCGAAGCCCGCGAGGCGCTTGGCGATTATGCTGATGATGTGCTCGACGAGCTGGAACTGGTCAAGGGCGCGACCACATTGTTTGATAAAGAAGAATTTTTGGCCGGTCGCATGGCGCCGGTATTTTTTGGTACCGCGCTGGGCAACTTTGGCGTCCGTGAAATGCTCGACGACTTTGTACGCTGGGCGCCGGCCCCGCAGCCCCGGGCGTCCGACAAGCGGGAAGTCACCGCGGCAGAAAAAGCCTTTAGCGGTTTTGTGTTCAAGATTCAGGCTAACATGGACCCCAAACACCGCGACCGAATTGCCTTTTTGCGTATCTGCTCAGGTAAATACACCAAGGGCATGAAGATGAAACATGTGCGCACCGGCAAGTCTGTGCGCATCGCCGACGCCTTCAGTTTTAAAGCTGGCGAGCGCGTCTCGCTGGAGGAAGCCCAGGCCGGAGATATTATCGGTTTGCACAATCACGGCTCGATTCAGATTGGCGATGCCTTCACCGAAGGCGAGGACCTCAAGTTCAGTGGCATCCCGCACTTTGCGCCAGAGTTATTCAAGCGCATTCGTCTCAAGGATCCACTCAAAGCCAAGCAGTTGCAAAATGGCATTCGCCAGTTGTCGGAAGAGGGCAGCACCCAGGTGTTTTTTCCCTTCCGCAATAACGATATTATTGTCGGCGCTGTCGGCCAGCTGCAGTTTGAGGTGGTCGCCTATCGGCTGCGCGAGGAATACGGTGTCGAGGCTATTTATGAGCCGGTCAATGTGCACTCGGCGCGCTGGACAGAGTGCAGCGACAGCAAAAAGCTGGAGTCATTTAAAAATAAAGCGATGGACAATCTGGCCCTCGACGGGGGTGACCATTTGACCTATCTGGCGCCGACTCGGGTTAATCTTTCACTGACCGAAGAGCGCCACCCGGAGATAGAGTTCCGCGCGACCCGAGAGCACTGATTTAAAAAAATAAAAAGAGTTGGCTATGAACAATAAACCAGTAATCGCTAGTCAGGATATGACCCCGGTGCATCTGCGCGCCAACCGCTCGGCCTTTGCCCAGTGGTTCGGGCGAAGCGTGCTACGCGTATTTGGTTGGCGGATTGAAGGTGAAATTCCCAATCTGGAACGGGTGCTGATTATTGGCGCTCCCCACACGTCCAATTGGGACTTTGTCTACGCCATGGCTGCCATACTGGGGCTCAACCTGAAACTTCGCTGGCTCGGCAAACACACTATTTTTAAACCAGGCGTAACCTGGTTTATGAACTGGCTTGGCGGCATCCCCGTCAACCGCGGCCAGCCGGAGTCGATTATCGACAATGTTGCGCGTCTGGTTGAACAGGACAAAGGCATTGTTATCGGTCTGGCGCCCGAGGGCACACGCAAAAAAGTTGAGAAGTGGAAGACCGGTTTTTTACGAATCGCCGAAGCTACTGACTGCAAGATTTTTCTGGTTGGTCTCGACTTTCCCGGCAAGCGTATTGTGCTCGATCGACTATTTGAACCGAGCGGCGATTACGACGCCGATATTGCCACGCTGCAGGAATTTTATCGCGGTTACACGGGCAAATACCCGGATCAATTTTAACTTTCCAAACAGGTCGGGATAAGCTGGCACGATGAATTTCTTTATCACATTGTTGCTGACCTTTGCGCTGATCCTGATTGCCTTGCTGGTATTTCGTTATGTCGGGCTGCCGATCTATCGAGTCGAAGCGATCAATGTCAAAGTGCTACTCGAATCGGTGCTCGAGCAGCAGGCAACCGAAGCCGACTGGGATGTGTTTATCGGCATGCCAATCCGTCATAATCCACAGCTGGACGAGATTCGCGAGCAATGTGCTATGTTAGCTGAGCACGATATGACGGTCTCTCGGGGACGGGTTTGTTTTTCCGCCACAGGTCGCGCCGAGCTGGCTGAGTTATTGCAGCGCATCAACACAGACTTATTGCCCCACAGGGAGCAGCATCATGATTGAAAACAGCTCACCCATTGCACGTTTTTTGGTAATCGCCGCCGCTTTTGTGATCGTGGTCTCCGGTCTGAAAATGGCCGGCGAACTGTTGGTGCCATTTCTGCTTGCCGTGTTTATCGCCATGATCGTTTCACCGCTGCTGGGCTGGCTTAAACATCACCGCATTCCCGGTGGCATAGCGATTCTGCTAATCGTTGTTTTGATACTGCTGGTGGGGTTGCTGCTCTCGGCAGTGATTGGCTCCTCAGTAGATGATTTCCGCAAAGATATTCCGCTTTATTCAGCCAAGTTGTCGCTGATGAGTCAGGACCTGCAAGCCTGGCTCAGCGCCCGTGGCATCGATATTAATCCACAGCAGTGGCAGAGCAGTTTTGATCCCGGCGTGGCGATGTCCTTTGCCGGCAGCACGCTGGCATCGTTTGGCAGCGTGATGACCAATGCGCTGATGATTCTGCTGACAGTGATTTTTATTCTCGCGGAAAATATCGGTTTTAGTGAAAAGCTGCGTCTGGCTCGCGGCAAGGCGGTCTCTGAAGAGTGGCTGACCAAGTTCTCTGAAAGTGTTCACAACTATCTGGCGATTAAAACCGCGATCAGCCTGATTACCGGCCTGCTGATCTTTATCTGGCTGACCATTCTTGGCGTTGACTACGCCGTGCTCTGGGGATTGATTGCCTTTCTGCTGAACTTTGTGCCCACCGTTGGTTCGTTTATCGCCGCTGTGCCGGCTGTGCTGCTGGCCATTGTGCAGCTGGGCATTTTCCATGCCGGCCTGACATTGGCCGGTTTTGTTGTGGTCAATCTGGTGATGGGCAACGCGATCGAGCCGCGCTGGATGGGCAAGGGCCTGAACCTCTCTCCGCTGGTGGTGTTTGTCTCGTTAGTGCTGTGGGGTTGGGTGCTGGGCCCGGTGGGAATGTTACTGTCGATTCCGCTGACAATTATGATCAAAATCGCGCTGGAAAGTCAGCAAGAGACGCGCTGGATTGGCGTGCTGTTGGGCTCAGGCGTGGTCTCGGAAATGGACGACACCGACAAATAAACGCTGACCGGATCAGGCAGTGTTTTTCACGCGCCACTGCATACGCCAGCCATTCTCGTTCAGGCCGTAATAATCCTTGCGCAAACTCGTCTTTTGAAACCCAATCGATTCATATAATCCGATAGCCGCGTCGTTGCTCGGTCTGACCTCCAGGTTGACGCAGTCCAGGTCTCTGGCAACCGCCTCGGCGCAGGCAGCCTTGACCAGTGTTTTGGCGACTCCTCTGCCCTGGTGCTCGGAGCTGACTGCCAGCGAATAAATACGAGCGGAACACCGGTGCATAAAAACCAGGATATATCCGGCCAGCCGCTGAGGCTGGCCGTGATCGAGCACTACCAACAAAAGGTTTTTCGATCTCAGATGATAGGCAAAGGCCCGCCGGGTCAGCGGGCCATCAGAGAGGGTGAAAGCTCGCTGTTCCAGCTCGGTCAGTGCATCCAGATCCGAGGCCAGCGCCGTTCGCAGTGCATAAGCAGGGTTGGGATTCATTGACGTTTATAGATCGTATATTTTGGCACCATTGCGATCGGTCGATAGGACATCTTGACCTTTTTAAGGTTTTCAAAACCCATATCATCCCCCACATTAATCCGTGAGACGCCATATTCCGTGGACAGCAATTTAGCGAACTCGCGGAATATAAATTGCGCACAACCGAGAATTTCGAAGTCGGTTTTCTCAACAATAACACTGGCGGTGTTGTGGTTAATTTTTTCGCCAACCGTAAAGCCCTGAATCTTGCCGTCAATGCGAATAATCAGACCGATTAAATTCAGTTCCTCGTAGGAGGCCAACATTCGCTTTACTGCCGCGCGCTCACTGTAAATGCCATCGAGAAAAGATTCGGTCTTGTCCGCAGGTAGATATTTCATGCGGTCGGAAATCCACTTGTTGAGCAGGTTTATTATGCCCTCGGCATGTTTTTTTACGTCGAGTATCTCCATGACATAATCAGGATGAATGCGCTTGAACTTGTTGATCTCATTACGTTTGGTGCTGAAGTTGTTGCCCGCTAACTCAATCAGATCATTGCAGTCATAGATATAGTCAACCAGGGTTCGCTCGACGACATAGTCCTCGAGAAAATCGAATATTCCCGAGTCCTGGTCAATCTCTTTAATAAAGTTGGAAATCAAATATTCGTCGGCATACTCGATCTTGGTGTTGATAGGCGAGCTGTTGTTATCTTCCATTAGCTGAAAGCAGACGGGAATCGCTCTCAGGGCGTCAGCCTGGAGACCGATTGGCGGCAGCAGCATTGAAATTTCGCCATTGGTAAGCAGAAAAAAACAGAAGGTGTCTTCAATGATTGAATAGAAACCGCTGCCGTTGCTGAGCCATAAATAGTTGGCGGCAAACGTATAGTCGCTGGTGTCGAGGTTTAGTAATTGTAAATACTCCTCCATGATTTTCTTGGCCCTTAAATCAAAGGGGAATAACTCATATTGATCAATGATCAGGTTGCTCATTTGTTGTCTTTGGCCCTCAAAGTCCAATTTGGTGGGGAAGCGCCCACCCGCGATCGCCCAGGAGATCGCCGTGCGATCACCATCAAATTCTAGTCTACAATTCGCAGATGCAAGGTGGCTTGACGTCGGTAAAATTTATAGTAGGCATTTAGTCGGCTACCTGTAAAATACTGTCTCAGAAACACTATCAGGCAACCGCGCAGAGGATACTCCGTCTTGAAAAAACTGACACATCTTTTTGAAAGAAATGTTAAGTGGGCTAACGAGATCAAGGACAAAGATCCGGAATTCTTCACCCAGTTATCCAAACAGCAGGCCCCGGAATATCTCTGGATTGGCTGTTCCGACAGCAGGGTTCCGGCCAACCAGATTGTCGCACTGCCCCCGGGAGAAGTTTTTGTTCACCGCAATATCGCCAACGTGGTGGTACACACTGATCTCAACTGCCTTTCGGTGATTCAGTTTGCCGTCGAAGTGCTCAAAGTGAAGCATATTGTCGTCTGCGGCCACTATGGCTGCGGTGGCATTAAAGCCTCGATGGAAAATGAAGATCATGGCCTGATCGACAACTGGCTGCGCCATATCAAAGATGTCAGCCGCTTTCACGCCGACGAGCTCGAGCAGCTCGACGAACATGCGCGCCAGGACAGGCTCTGTGAACTCAATGTACTGGAGCAGGCAACCAACGTCTGCAACGCAACCGTGGTGCAAAATGCCTGGAAAAATGGCGCTGACCTCTCTGTGCATGCCTGGATCTACAGCATTGACAATGGTCTGCTTAAAGACCTCGACCTTTCCGTGTCATCAACCAAGCAGTTGGAACAGCTCAATAGCTGACAGTGTCGCTTGATTCCCAGCAGATGGAATTAGATCCCTCCACTCACTGCGTTCGGTCGGGATGACGGGGTGGGGGTTCGATGACTCTCTTACAAACCAAAAAGCCCCAGCTTTCACTGAGGCTTTTAAAATGATGGTGCCCGGTCTCGGACAACGACGCGCAGCGTCTTTGGGCGCCTTCGCTTGCGAAGGCGGGGTGAAACCCTGAGCGCTTTGGCGCGAACCAATCTAACCGGGTTCGATGACTCTCTTAAAAACCAAAAAGCCCCAGCTTTCACTGAGGCTTTTAAAATTCTGGTGCCCGGTCTCGGAATCGAACCAAGGACACGAGGATTTTCAATCCTCTGCTCTACCAACTGAGCTAACCGGGCGTCGCAATGCAAACTGACTCGTATCGCGAGAGGCGCGTATTAAAGCGTCTGAGTTGCAGTTCGTCAAGGGATTATTCGGTAGGCGGGACGTATCCTTCAGCCTGATCAACTTCTTCTCCGGCAAAGAACTTTTCGCGCTGTTCAGCGAGGTAGGTGCGGGCGGTTAAATCCATCATATTAAGACGCATTTCATTTATCAGAGTGGTCTGGTGGGCCATCCACTCATCCCATGCCTGCTTGGAAATATTGTTGAAAATATCTTCTCCGGCCGGTCCCGGAAAGGGCGGCAGATCCAGTCCTGGCAGTTCCTTGTTGAGCTTGCGGCAAAATACAGTGCGGGGCATAACTGACCTCTAGTTGATGTTTGAAAGCAGCGCTTTAATCGGCGCGGGCATACCCAATGATAGTGGATTCCGTGGGTTATACCAGACTTGATTGGGCGACTCGGCAATCTGTTGGGCGTGCACGGGGTTCCTGGAAACACCACAGGCACAGGCAAGCGGCGGCGGCGGCGGCGGCGGCAGCAGCGGCAGAGGCACACGCCAACAGGTGAAACAAAGGCTGACCGCGCCACACCACACGAGGGCGCCTCAG
>JALRJD010000264.1 GCA_023255165.1 Porticoccaceae bacterium
CCCAATCGGATCTGCCAACGCCTTTTTGCGGTAATGGCCAACCAGTTTTTGCCAGTAAAGTTGATGATCGGGATTGGACCAGTCCCACATGCTGCTGCCTGTGGTGGTAATCGCCTGGCCTGGGGTTTTGGTTACATAGAGGGCTTCATAGAAACGCTTGTTTTCAAAAATAAGCTGTTCCTGTTTCATATAAAAACGCTGGTTGATCAACGCTTGTCGCACGGGATAGTTGCGCTGAACCGAACAGATCAGCAGATCAAAAGGCAAATCGGGCATGGCTGCGCTGAGGCTGTCGATAAACTCTACGGTTTTATCGCCGCCAACCCCGGCGATGATAAATAGCTGAGGCTCTTTAACTAGCTGAGGCTCCTCCTTTGGTAACTTCTCTGGCAATTTAAGCTTTTTTATATCCTGACAAATAACCTGCCAGTTATGTTCCGGGAAGCGTCGCTGCAAGTCCTTTTCCAGCACGGCCATTTGGTTTGCCAGAATATCGACAAAAACAACCTTGCCCGCCAGTTTTCTTTGCAACAGTGACATACCCAACAAGCCATGATCACAGCAGCAGTCCCAAATGATCGAATAGGGTTGCTCTACCATATTCGCCAACTGACTGAGACGCTTGCCGAGTTTCACTTTTGGCTGGCTATTCATGGCAGCTATGGCAAATGCTTTTTGCTCGAAACGAAAACAGTAAAGGTTGATCGCGTTTACATATACGCGTGCTGTTATCCGTGTGCTCGCAATTGAGGCTTATCAGCCACTCACGGGCTTCTCGTTCTATGGTGGCCTGATCGTCGAAGGGCACTACATTGTCGTTCATGATTATTTGCTCCCTCAGGATTGGCCCAGCTGCTGTGCGGCGACGGCTTCGCAGTAAATGCCAAGCGTTGCTCAGCCATTACCTGGTTCTCGATGGACCATTCACTTAGCGGGACGTCGTCGCTGGTCTGATCCTCTATATAATCGGTAATTCGTCTCGACTTGGTTCGTGGCTGAGAGATAGCGACATTTGCTGCCTGTTCAATACTGACAGGGCAATCAATAAAATCTATTAATTGCCCAATTCCAGACTTCTCTGCTCAGCCACAATATAGTCATTGCCATCGGCAATTAACCAAAACTGGGTGCTTGCCACTGTGCTGCCGCTGGGCTGGCTCAGGCTGCTGGGGTTGAGCGTCAGACTGGTCTGGTTGGCGGCCAGGGTCACCTCGCCATGGCTGGTGGCTACCCAATCGCCGGCGCTGTTATAACCGCGTATTTCGTAGAGTACTTCCAGACTTTGCATGGCTATGCCGCTGCGCGCAATACGGATATCGTTGCCACTATCGTCTTCAACACTCACCTCTACTAACTCATCCAGCAGGCCTTTGGCGGCTTTGATGCGCACTGGGTTAATGCCGACCATGTAGGCGTTGTCGCCGTCGTACATGCTGAAATCACTGATATAGAAGCTGCCTCGGCTATCCCAGCTGTCGTAACCAGTGATAAAGTTTTCCGAGCCTGCGGTGGGGTCCAGCTGGTTAATCACCATCAGTTCGTAGGAGTCGCCGCTGGCTATATCGTACTCATAGATGGCATTGTCTCTGGCGCCGTCACTGAGCCCAATATAAATCTTTTCGCCATCGGCAGACAGCTGAAACACCCAGGTTTTTAAGTCGCTGGAAAAATCTGGACGGCCTATAAACTGCCAGCTGGCTTCGGCGTCATTAAATTTGTAAATATTGCCTTGATCATCACTGGTGTAGAGGTTCTCGCCTCTGCGATCCCACTGCCCTACTTCCATGGCATTGGGGCCCTGCAAGCTAAAGGATGGCAGTTCGCCAAAACCTGTCTGGGGGTCGTAATACCAAACATGGTCAAAGACGCTGGCGGGTTCGCCCTGATTCCACTGAATTCTCGAGGAGCCACCAGTGATATAAACGCGGCCTCGGGAGTCAACCCACATAAAGCGGTTGCTGTAGAAAAAATTCTGCCAGGCGCTGGGGTTGCCCAGCACTGTGGTGGTTCCTGCGGCGATATCGTAGCGCACCAGTTTATTTTCCGGGATCGACATGCCGTAAAGCAGGTTGTTGACCGGATCTTTTTGGATGCTGACAATCTGCAGTTGCGCGGCGCCGACACCATCGGGCTCTGTGGCGCTCAGATCGGTAAAGCTGTTATCTGCGGGACGGTAGCCATACCAATGAAATCCTCTGGTGTTCTGGTAGCTGTAGTTCATATCTGAGCTGTCCAGGGTGGCGACATAGACAGTGCCATTATGATCTAAAGGACGGGTGTGAAACTTCTCGGCGCTCTCGTTGGTCTGCCAGTTATTGGCGGCTTCTGAGGCGGTTTTGGCGTCGCCCACCCAGCGCAGAGTGTTGTCGTGCTGATACATTCGATACAGCATCGAGTTGGTCACGTGATCATGGCCGGAGATATAAATCTCGCCATTGGCATCCGACCCCACGGCCAGCCAGCTTTGGTCCGGGCGGGAGCCATCCGGGGCGTCGGGCATCTGCCAGATATTCACGCCGTCTATAGAGCCGGCGCGGGCACTGTCGTAGGGTACGGTAATCACTTCCGGTTCCTGGTTATTGCCGCTATTGCTGCTGCCGTTATCACCAGCATCAGAGTCGCTGCCTGTATCGGTATCTGCGCCGTTACCGATGTTGTTATCCTGCGGCTCGTTGTTCTCCACCGGGTCTTCGATCTGGCTATCAGACTCTTCGTTAGCACCGCCATTACCACCACCGCCACCACAGGCAACCATTAAGCCCAACAGGGCTATCAGAGCGAAACGGTGGGTAATAGACTTTAGGCCGTTGACGGCTGAACGAGGCATTTTATCAAGCATGGGGAATAGTTCTTTTTATCGTTTTGGGATTTTTATAATAGGTGCGAGCCAAAATAGGCTCGCAGAGAATGCCGGCCCTGCAGGCTTTTACATATAAGCGTTGCTGGTATCCGTGTGGTCGGTAACGTCTTTGACGCCTTTCAGCTCGGGAATCTTTTCCATCAGGGTTTTCTCGACGCCCTCTTTGAGGGTCAGATCTACTGCCGAGCAACCCTGGCAGCCACCGCCAAATTCCAGCACCGCAAAGCCATCGGCCATCTCAGCTAATGACACCACGCCACCGTGAGCGGCGAGGCCTGGGTTTATCTCGTTATAGAGCAGGTAGTTAACCTTGTCTTCGATGGGGCTATCGTCGGTAACATTGGGCAGTCGTGAGTTGGGCGCACGGATGGTAAGCTGGCCACCGAATTTGTCTTCGGCAAAGTCGACCTTGGCTTCGTCTAAAAAAGGTATGCTGCGCTGCTCAAAGTAGGCGTTGAAGGCATCATACTCAACAATTTCATCCTCTTCGTTGTGCTCACCGGGGCGGCTGTAGGCTATGCAGGTTTCGGCTTTGGGCGTGCCGGGGTCACTGACAAACATGCGAATGCCTATGCCCTCGCAATTTTGCTTTTCCAATAATCCCGCGAGATATTTTTGGGCCGATTCGGTGATGGTGACGTTGGGCATAATCTGTTCCTGGTGCTGAGCCTGAAATTAACCTGAGTAAAAGACTGGGGTATTCTACGCTATTCACCGTGCAGGCCAAAGCCTCTTTTGCCTTTTAGGTGTCGCTTTTTCCGCCAATACTGGTATTATGCATATCCATCAAAATATTTTGATGAAATAGAACAGTTGTGGCACAGAGGCCATTTAGAGGATCGGAATTTTGCAACAAGGCAATTCAAAAGAAGACAGTCTACAACCAGCTGGCACAGCACACATCGAGCTGACCAGCGACCAACGCGATAGTCACCAGCGTCTGCTGGAAGCCGCGGCCAAACGCATTCTGATTCTCGACGGCGCGATGGGCACCATGATCCAGCGCCACAGTCTCGAGGAGGCAGATTTTCGCGGCCAGCGCTTTGCCGACTGGCATACCGACCTCAAGGGCAACAATGATCTTCTGAGTCTCACGCAACCCGAAATTATCCGCGATATCCACCGCGCCTATCTCGAGGCCGGCGCCGATATTATTGAAACCAATACCTTTAACTCGACCACCATCTCGCAAGCCGACTACGATATGCAGTCGATCTCGCGTGAGATCAATGTGTCCTCTGCCAGGCTGGCGCGCCAGGCCGCCGATGAATTTGCCACCGCCGAACGGCCGCGATTTGTCGCCGGCATTTTAGGGCCCACCAGCCGCACCGCGTCACTGTCACCAGATGTGAATGATCCCGGCGCACGCAATGTTACCTTTGATCAGTTGGTTGAGGCCTATGTCGAGTCTTGCGAAGCACTGATCGAAGGCGGCAGCGATCTGATTATGGTAGAGACCATATTTGATACGCTGAATGCCAAGGCGGCGCTGTTTGCCGTGCAACTGGTATTTGAAAAGCTCGGTAGCGAACTGCCGATTATGATCTCCGGTACCATTACCGATGCCAGCGGCCGCACTCTGTCCGGGCAAACCCCGGAGGCGTTTTGGAATTCCCTGCGCCACAGCAAGCCAGTGAGCATTGGTCTCAACTGTGCTCTGGGTCCCAAGGAGTTGCGCCCTCACCTGCTGGAAATTTCCACTGTCGCAGACACTCTGGTCAGCGCTCACCCCAATGCCGGTCTGCCCAATGAGTTTGGTGGCTACGATCTGGATGCCGCCAATATGGCCGAGACCGTCGCCGAGTTTGCCAGCGCCGGGTTGTTGAATATTGTCGGCGGTTGCTGCGGCACCACGCCCGAACATATTCGCGCCATTGCCAATGCGGTTGCCGACTGCCCGCCACGGAAGATTCCCGAGATTGAACCCGCCTGTCGTCTGTCGGGGCTGGAGCCATTCACGATTAAATCCGACTCGCTGTTTGTCAACGTCGGCGAACGCTGCAATGTCACCGGCTCCGCGGTATTCAAACGCCTGATTCTGGAAGAGAACTACGACGCAGCCCTGAGTGTGGCACGCCAACAGGTGATTAACGGCGCACAGATTATCGACATCAATATGGACGAAGGCATGTTGGAGTCGCTGCCGGCGATGGTGACTTTCCTCAACCTGATTGCCGCCGAGCCGGAAATTTCCCGCGTGCCAATTATGGTCGACTCGTCAAAATGGGACGTGATTGAAGCTGGTCTGAAATGTATTCAGGGCAAGCCTGTGGTCAATTCCATCAGCCTTAAGGAAGGCGAAGCCGAGTTTATTGAAAAGGCCAGACTGTGCAAAAAGTACGGCGCCGCGATTGTGGTGATGGCCTTTGATGAAGATGGTCAGGCCGATAATCTCGAGCGCCGCAAACAAATCAGCCAGCGCAGCTACGATATATTGGTCAAACAGATCGGCTTCCCGGCGGAAGATATTATTTTTGACCCCAATGTATTCGCCGTTGCCACCGGCATCGAAGAGCACAATCGCTATGGCCTCGACTTTATCGAAGCCACCGGCTGGATTAAACAAAACCTGCCCCACGCTATGGTCTCGGGTGGCATCTCCAATGTCTCGTTTTCATTCCGCGGTAACAATCCGGTGCGCGAAGCGATTCACTCGGTGTTTCTCTACCACGCCATTCGTCAGGGTCTGAGCATGGGTATTGTCAACGCCGGGCAGCTGGCGGTTTACGACGACCTGCCGGCGCAGCTGCGCGATCTGGTCGAGGATGTGGTGCTGTTCCGCACCCCGCACGCCACCGACAATCTGCTGGCAGTGGCCAATGACTACCGCGGCGACGGCACCACCCAGAGCAAGGGCGAAGACCTAAGCTGGCGTGAAGGCAATGTTAACCGCCGACTTGAGCACGCACTGGTCAAAGGTATTACCGACTTTATTGAAGAAGATACAGAGGAGGCGCGACAGCAGGCCGAGCGTCCACTGCATGTGATTGAAGGCGCGCTGATGGATGGCATGAATATTGTCGGCGACCTGTTTGGCTCGGGCAAAATGTTTCTGCCCCAGGTGGTTAAATCCGCCCGGGTGATGAAACAGGCGGTGGCCTATTTGCAGCCCTTTATTGAAGCGGAAAAAGATCAGTCGGCCAGTTCTAACGGCAAGATTCTGATGGCCACGGTAAAAGGCGATGTGCACGATATCGGCAAAAATATTGTCGGCGTGGTTCTGCAGTGCAATAACTACGAGGTGATCGACCTCGGCGTAATGGTGCCCGCGGAAAAAATTCTGCAGACCGCAAAAGAGTTAAACGTGGATATTATCGGCCTCTCCGGGCTGATTACCCCGTCGCTGGATGAGATGGTCACACTCGGCAAAGAGATGCAGCGCCAGGGCTTTGATGTGCCATTGATGATTGGCGGTGCCACCACCTCCAAGGCCCACACGGCGGTCAAGATTGCGCCCACCTATCAGCGCAATCAGACAATTTATGTCTCCGATGCCTCGCGCGCGGTAGGTGTGGCCAGCAAGCTGATCAGCAAAGAGCACCGCGATGCCTTTGTCGCCGAGATTCAGCGTGACTATGACGCGGTGCGCCTGCGCACAGCCAATCGAACCACGCGCGGAACGCTGTTCGCCTATTCCGATGCGGTAAAGCAAAAGCCGCAGATCAACTGGCGCGACTATCAACCGACTCTGCCGGCGACGCCTGGCGTAACAGTGCTCGACGATTACCCACTGGAAGCGCTGGTGCCCTTTATCGACTGGACACCGTTTTTTATTACCTGGGATCTGGTCGGCAAGTACCCGAAAATCTTCCAGGATGAAGTGGTTGGCGAGGCGGCACAGACATTGTTTGACGACGCCCAAAAATTACTCGCCGACATTATCGATAACAAGCGGCTGACTGCCCGCGCGGTGTTTGGGCTGTGGCCGGCCAATACGGTTAACCACGATGATATTGAAGTCTATTCCGATCAAGGCGAGACACTGGCGACCCTGCACCATATTCGCCAGCAGATTCAGAAGCCCGGCGCCAGTGAAGAACTGGCCTCGCTGGCCGACTTTATCGCGCCCAAAGAGAGCGGCATCAGCGACACCATTGGCGCCTTTGCGGTCACCACCGGTATCGGCGCGGATGAGTTGGCAGCCGAATATGAAGCCAAACATGATGACTACAATGCGATTATGGTCAAGGCATTGGCCGACCGTCTTGCCGAGGCCTTTGCCGAGCATCTTCACCAGCGCGTGCGCCGCGAATACTGGGGTTATGCCGCCGATGAAGCACTGGATAATGAGGCCCTGATTAAAGAAAAATATCGCGGCATCCGCCCGGCACCAGGCTATCCCGCTTGCCCGGATCACACCGAAAAAGGCACTCTGTTCAAGCTGCTGGATGTGGAAAACAATATCGGCCTGTCGTTGACCGAGAGCTATGCCATGAGTCCGGCGGCAGCGGTCAGCGGTTGGTATTTTGGCCACCCCGACGCCAGTTACTTTAATACAGGAAAGATCGCCCAGGATCAGGTAGAATCCCTCGCGGCACGCAAAGGGGTTGCGGTTGCGGAACTGGAGCGCTGGTTAACGCCGATTCTTAATGACCAGGATGCCTAAAAGCTAACGTTCCTAAAAACCAGGATTCTTAATAAACAGTAAAAAGAGACAACTGTGACTGATACCAATAACTCTGCTATGGCAGAGTCTGCCGATACCTCGATCGACACTTCAACTGGCTCTTTAGCCGGCGCTTTAGCCGGCACTGGCCCCGAAGCCAAGCATAAGAAAAAGCCCTCTCTGGGTTCTGTGGTGAAAAGTGTGCTGGCCGCCGGGATTGGTGTACAGAGTAATAAAAACCGCGAGCGCGATTTTGAAGATGGCAGCCCACTTGCCTTTATTATTGGCGGTGTGATTTTTACGATTGTTTTTATCGTCACCGTGGCGCTGGTTGTGGGTTTTGTTTTAAGTAAAAACTAAACGCAAAAAAGCCGAAATTTAAAAAAGCCGCAATGTTAATCCATCGCGGCTTTTTTTATCGCTAGCTAAACTGCAACTGTAACTAATTTAGTATTGAGACTCAGGCAACGTAACAACCAGACCATCGAGCTCATCCGACATGGTAATCTGGCAGGCAAGGCGGCTGTTAGGCTGCGGATCAACCACACAGGTCAGCATCTCTTGCTCCATATCGCCGGCGGCGCCGGTCTTTTCAATCCAGGCTTCATCCACATAGCAGTGACAGGTTGCGCAGGCGCAGGCGCCGCCACACTCTCCCAAAATTCCGTCGATCATATTATCCAGCGCACCGACCATCAGGTTGGATCCGGTTGCGATCTCGGCTTCATATTGACCACCGTTGTGGGTTTTGTAGATAACTGTCGGCATAAGATTAAACTCCCCAAGTCCCGGCCAACCGACTGCTGACCAATAGACTGCGATTTAAGTGATAGTTGTTAACTGGTTGTTTTTAACTGGTTGTTTTTAACTGATTGTGATTAAGTTATTTTTTGACGCGCAATTGTTCCCCAACCGACACCGGTTTGGCAACCATCAGCCACCAGATAATGACCGAAAAAATTAAAAAAAGCTGCCCTGAAAAATCAGGACAGCTTTTTCGTTTACTGCCTACGGTGTCGTTTAAAAGTTGTACTTGGCCTGCAGTGCAACGTTCAGCGGACGGTTGAC
>JALRJD010000343.1 GCA_023255165.1 Porticoccaceae bacterium
TGTCCGACTGTAGCCATAATAATTTCCTGCAAAAAAATATAAAAAAGTTAAAAAAGTAATAGAGCCTTTAAAACGCCGCTGTTACCAAATTGTTGTTACCCGATCCTGTTACCAAAGCGCTTTGTAGATGTCGATAATCTCGGCGGCGCTCGGCACCCGCGGATTATTGCCCGGCGAACCCGATGCCAATGCCTGCTCGGCCATGGTCTCGAGATTGCCAAAAAAGTGCTCGCGTGAAATGCCAAACTGCTCCGGCGAAGGCACCTGCAACTCGGCGTTGATGGCATGGAGTTCGGTCATTAGTTTGCTGTTGGCCACTTCGTCGCTGTCGGTCACCTCGGCCACGCCCATGGCGCGGGCACAATCGGCGTAGCGATCGGGTGCGGCGGGAATCGAGAATTCGGTAACCGCGGGTAATAACATCGCATTCGAGAGCCCATGGGGCACATGATAGAAGGCGCCAATTGGCCGGCTCATACCGTGCACCAAAGCCACTGAAGCGTTGGAGAAAGCCACGCCAGCCAGGGTTGAGCCAAGCATCATTGCCTCACGGGCCTGACGGTCGCCG
The DNA here is from genome assembly GCA_023255165.1 of Porticoccaceae bacterium. Lineage (GTDB taxonomy): Bacteria > Pseudomonadota > Gammaproteobacteria > Pseudomonadales > Porticoccaceae > HTCC2207. The sequence goes on from JALRJD010000343.1 coordinate 569, forward strand.
CCGTCGTGGTAGGCGCGGCGCAGATTTGGCCCCAGCAGTTTCATTGCCGCAAGTGCCTGAGTGTCGCTGTAGAGACTGGCTTTTTTGCTGACATAGGATTCCATCGCGTGGGTCAATGCATCAATACCTGTATCCGCTGTGGTACGTGGGGGCAGACTCAGGGTTAACTCATAGTCCACCAGTGCCGCGGTAGGCATAAAACCGACACCGACACAGAGCATTTTTTCATCACTGGTTTCGTCGGTAATAATGGTGAAGCGGGTCGCTTCGGAGCCGGTGCCCGCGGTGGTGGGAATGGCAATAATCGGCAGCCCCGGCTCACTGACCAGACGTGGAAATTTATAGTCGCGCATCACGCCGCCGTATTTGCCGAGAATGGCGATCGCTTTGGCGCTGTCGATTGGACTGCCGCCACCGACCGCAATAATCGCGTCATAGTTGCCGTTACGCACTCGCTCGACACCGGCCTGAATGGAGCCAACGGTAGGCTCGGGTACGGTGTCGTCAAACACATCGGCGACAATATTCAGCGCCGCAAGGCTCTCTTGAATTCGCGCCACATAACCCAGTTGCACCATCATTTTGTCGGTGACAATCAAGGGCCGATGGCAGTCGAGGGCACTGAGAATGGCGCCGGTTTCCTGGCTGGCGCCGGCACCCACTTGCATGATGCGCGGCAGGATAATCTGTGTAGACATGGCAACTACTCCACAGCAATGGAGGCGGTTTTCAGTGCCTCGAGACCACCGGCGCCGATAATCACGACATCGTAGTGCTTTTTAAGCTCTGTGGCTGGGGTGAAATGGTGTTGGGCCGGGTACTCACTACTCAGCCCATACTTCAAAAGTCCAAATGGCATATAGCCTCCAGAGCGGTGTTAGCAGCGGTTAGCTGCCGAGGAACACCACGGTTTTATTGCCGTCGAGAAACACGCGGCGCTCAATGTGGTAGGTGATCGCTTTGGCCAGTGCCATGCTCTCATTGTCGCGGCCCACGCGAACCAGATGTTCGGGCTTATAGTTGTGGTCAACGCGGGTCAGAATCTGCTCAATGATTGGACCTTCGTCGAGATCTGAGGTCACGTAGTGAGCTGTTGCGCCGATCACTTTTACACCGCGATCATAGGCCTGGTGATAGGGCTTGGCGCCTTTAAAACCGGGCAGGAATGAGTGGTGAATATTGATGCAGCGACCAGAGAGGGCCGCAGACAGCTCGTTGGAAAGAATCTGCATATAGCGCGCCAATACCACCAGCTCGGTTGCAGTCTCGTCAACAATTTCCAGCAGTCGCTGTTCCTGTTGCGCTTTGGTCTCTTTGGTCACCGGCAGGTGAATAAAGCGGATGCCTTCGCGCTCGACCATGGCACGCAGGTCAAGGTGGTTGGAGACCACGGCGGTGATCTCCATATTGAATTCACCTTTGCGGCGGCGATAGAGAATATCGTCGAGGCAGTGATCGTATTTGGAAACCATAATCAGGGTTTTTACCGCTACCTTTGGGTCGTGAATACGCCACTCCATTTCAAATGCGTTGGGATTTAATTCCCAAAGTTACTAGATATTTTGTTTACAGAGTTGGTCAAGGGGTAAAGCCTGACTATTACAAACCTTATGCCCAATTAGTAAACAATGAAAGTATGTTCATTGATAGATACTTCCTGAGGCAATTTTTTAACAACGATTGAAGCATCCTTAGGACTATATCCTAAACTAATCAATGCATTTTGAAGATCATCAATTTCCCTTGATGCTGAATTTTTAGGCTGATCTCCCACTAAGTGCTCACAT
>JALRJD010000369.1 GCA_023255165.1 Porticoccaceae bacterium
CAGCCAGCGCGATTGCTGATGACCGAGGTCGGAGAGTTGATCGTAGTTGGCAGCGCCAAAAGAGGCCTGGGCGTGGCGGACAAGGTAAAGCTCGCTCATGAAGTGATCCTGACTAATTAGGGTGGTGTCGTATTGAGTATTATTTTTTAGGCGTTCATTTAAACCGAATTTCCCGGGTGTGGGTAGATGGACAGAGGCTATTGCGGCTATTTGCGTCAGATATTCCGTCTCCAAAGCAAGTGACCAGACAATATGCAAAGAACTGAAAAACTGCTACTTTTAAAAGGAATTTCCCATTAATACAGCAATTTAATCACACGGAGGTGTATGTTATGCCCGCCATTCCAGCCACAGTCTCGAAGAGGTTTTCCACATCGGTACCCAAGTTCAAAAAGGTTCTTGAACAGGCCCGGGAACGAGATGTTAACGAGTCCGATACAGTTACCATCATTACCGACATCCTCGAAGAGGTATTTGGTTTCGACAAATACAGCGAAATCACCCGCGAGTATGCTATCCAGGGTACTTACTGTGACCTCGCGATTAAAACCGGCAAGCGAATCGAATATCTGATCGAAGTGAAAGCTATTGGTATCGATTTAAAGGAGCCACATTTGAGGCAGGCGATAAATTATGCCGCTCATGAGGGAATCCGATGGGTTGTACTGACCAACGGGTTGATCTGGCAGGTGCATCGAGTAACTCTGGAAGACCGGATTAGCACCACCAAACTGATCGAATTTGATTTCACCGAAATAAACCATAGAAAGAAAGAGGACCAGGAAATACTCTTCCTCTTGTGTAAACGCGGTGTCAGTAAAGACTTGATTGATGAGTTCTATGAATATCGGCAATCGGTTAATCGCTATTCCATTGCCGCCCTACTCCAGACTGAACCTGTTGTTAACTCCGTGAGACGGGAGCTCAAGCGCATCAAAGATGGCATTAAAGTGACAACCGAAGAAATCCAAACTCTGATTGCTAACGAGATTCTGAAACGGGATGTTGTAGAAAGCGATGCCGCAAAAGAAGCCAATAAATTGGTGCAGAAAGCATTTAAAAAGAAGCCGCGAGCCAAACCTAAAACCCGCGATAAAGACCAGGGCGCGCCAGAGGCTAATAAACTTCCTGAAAATTATTGGTCACAATTCTGAGCACTGCTAAGGAGAATTTAATGTCTGAATACAGCGCCAAAGTTATCTGGCAACGCAATGCCAATGAGGATTTCCTCAAAAATCAGTACAGCCGTGGCCACAACTGGGAGTTTGATGGCGGCGCTGTTATTGCCGCATCCGCGGCGCCTTCGATTGTGCCGGCGCCCTGGTCGGTTGCTGGAAATGTTGACCCGGAAGAGGCCTTTGTCGCGTCAATTTCCAGCTGCCATATGCTTTTCTTTCTCTCGTTTGCCAGCAAGCAGCGCTTTGTGGTCGATCAATATCTGGACAACCCGCTCGGCGTGCTCGACAGAAACAGTGACGGCCAGTTGGCGATGACCCGTGTCACGCTGCGCCCGCAAGTGATCTTTAGCGACGGTAAAACACCGACAAACGATGAGCTCGAAAAGCTGCATCAGCTGGCCCATAAACACTGTTTTATTGCCAATTCGGTCAAGGCCGAGGTGGTAATTGACCTTCACTCACAGGCTAGTTAAGCCGCCCCGCGCGGGTGAAATTAGGCCGAAATAAACTATAAAAAATAACCACTTAGGCGTATACTCCGCGCTCAATTTTTTCGGCGCCCGCAAGCGCCAAGTCACAGGTAAACCAATGTCCACCCCCGATTTCGCTTCACTGGGTATTTCAGCACCCGTTCTCAAGGCTGTGCAACAACTTGGCTACGAGCAACCCTCGCCCATTCAAGCGCAGAGTATTCCCATTCTTCTGGAGGGTGGAAACCTGCTCGGTACCGCGCAAACTGGTACTGGCAAGACGGCGGCTTTTGCGCTGCCGATGTTGAGCAAACTCAACGAAAAACAGAAAACCCCGCAGGTGTTGGTGCTGACACCGACCCGCGAGCTGGCGATTCAGGTTGCCGAGGCATTCCAGAGTTACGCCAAACATATCAAGGGTTTCCATGTGTTGCCGATCTACGGCGGGTCCGATATTGGCGGTCAGCTGCGCGGTTTACAGCGCGGCGCACAGGTTGTAGTCGGCACACCGGGTCGTATTCTCGATCACCTGCGTCGCCGCAGTTTGAACCTCAGCGAAGTCACCGGCCTGGTGCTCGACGAAGCGGATGAAATGCTGCGCATGGGTTTTATTGACGACGTTGAAACTATCCTTTCGAAAACCCCTGACAGCTGTCAGCGCGCGCTGTTCTCGGCGACCATGCCACCGGCGATCAAACGTGTTGCCGACAAATATCTCGGCGATGCACAACAGGTCAGCATTGAGAACAAAACCAAAACCGTTGAGCGCATCGAGCAATCCTACCTGATGGTCAAAGGCCACCAGAAGATGGACGCTCTGACCCGCATTCTGGATGTTGAACAATTTGATGGCATGATTATTTTTGTGCGCACCAAATCCTCGACGCTTGAGATTGCCGAAAAACTGGAAGCGCGCGGTTTTTCCGCTGCGGCGCTGAATGGCGATCTGACTCAGGCGTTGCGTGAGCGCACCATTAACCGCCTCAAGAAAGGTCAGGTTGATATTGTGGTGGCCACCGATGTCGCCGCTCGCGGTCTTGACGTTGAGCGCATCAGCCACGTGATCAACTACGATATTCCCTACGATAACGAATCCTATGTTCACCGCATTGGTCGAACTGGCCGCGCTGGCCGCGAAGGCAAGGCAATTCTGTTTATCACCCAGAAAGAGATTCGCATGTTGCGCTCGATCGAGAAGTCGACGCGCCAGACCGTTAGCCTGTTTAATCTGCCGAGCAATGAAGAGGTCAGTGGCCAGCGCGTTGCCCAGTTTAAAGAGCAGCTGGTGGGCATGAGCAAATCGACCAAGCTGGATAAATTTAATTCGCTGGTGAAAGAAGTTGCCGCGGAAAACGATATCGATATAGCCCTGCTCGCCGCTGCGCTGGCCTATGAAGTGCAGAAAGATCGTCCGCTGTTTCCAAAGCTGGTCGCCATCGATACGCCACGTGCCGCGGCTAACGATCGTCAGGACCGTTCCGAGCGTTCAGAGCGCAAGGAGCGCCCCAAACACGACCGTGCTGAAAGACCAGAGCGTGTCAAAGGCGACAAGCCATCACGAGAGCGCGCAGCGCGTGACAACGCCGGTGGCGACGATATTGCTATGGTCACCTATCGCATTGAAGTGGGCCGCAATGACGATGTCTCACCGAAAAATATTGTCGGCGCGATCGCCAACGAAGCGCAGATTGATGCGCAGTTTATCGGCCATATCAAACTCTATGACAATCACAGCACCGTCGACCTGCCTGAGGGCATGCCCAAAGAGCTGTTTGATCATCTCTACAAAGTGCGTGTCTGCCAGAAGGCGCTGAAGATCAGTGTCGATAATGGCACCGCTGGTGAGCAGCGCGATGCGCGGCCGGCATTCAAGGACAAGTCCGGTTTCAAAGATAAAAAGTTTGCTGACAAAGCGGGCAAAAAAGCCGGATTTAAAGACAAGGCCGGATTTAAAGAAAAGCCTGCGTTTAAAGGCAAAGCAGGCGCTGGAGCCAAATCAGCCGCAGGTAAGCCCGCTGCCGCTGCCAAGAAGGCCCATCGCGGTCAGGATGGCGAAGTCAGAAAACCACGCAAGCGCCCGGTTACCGATCGCAAATAAAGCGATCCACTGCCGCTAAATGCCGAATCATCGCGCTCGCCTCGATGCATTCGGCTTTAAAAAATTCTTCCGCCATTGGCGCAATGCTGCAACTCTCGGGCAAATCCCCCGCCGCCTCAATGGTGGCGTACATCTTCGGCAGAAAAATAAACTGCAGCCACTGGGTAAAGGTTAAAACATCAATCGAGAATGGCTCGGTGCTGTGCAACGCCTCGACTGGTGGACGCTGCTCAGCCCAGAGCTGCATCTGGCGCAGTTCGCGCTCCACCTCAAAGAGCAGACTGGCCAGTTGGCTATAGCGCTCACTCATTGGCCAATCCCCTCGTTTTACCTCTCTTCATTTTTCTATCCAATCTCAAAGTCCATCCAAAATCACAGTCTATCCAACCTCTCGGCGAAATGGCGGCAGCGCATTTAACAGCTGGGCGCCATAGCGCTTGGTAATCAGGCGCTTGTCGAGAATGGTTACCGTGCCGGTGTCGGATTCCGTGCGCAGCAGTCGACCACAGGCCTGAATCAAACGCAGCGAGGCGATCGGCAGCGAAATATCAAAAAACGAATTGCCGCCGCGATCTTCAATCCACTCAGACAGCGCTTCGTGCAGAGGATCGTCGGGCACCGCAAAGGGCAGTTTGGCAATCACCACATGGCGGCAGTAATCGCCAGGCAGATCGACACCTTCCGCAAAACTGGCGAGCCCCATCAGCACACTGGTGCGGCCCTGATCAATGCGCTCTTTATGCAGGCGCACCATCTCGCGGTTGGAATACTGCCCCTGAATCAAAATGTTTTTTTGCAGATCGGCGCTCAGCTCATCGTAGACCTGCTCCATCTGCCGCCGCGACGAAAACAACACCAGAGTGCCACAGCGCGGTTCCACCAAATCACCGAAGTGGTCAACAATATAGCGGCTGTGCTGCTCCACCGAATTGCCTTCCACCGCATCGCCAGGCACGCGGATAACCGCCGCCTGTTGATAATCAAAGGCGCCTGCCACGGCCATAAAGTGGGCAAAGTCGGGAATGCCGGTCTCGCGCTGCAAGGTCTGGAATGATCCCAGTGCACGCAGGGTCGCCGAGGTGACCACTGAGGCATAGCAGCTGCCCCAGAGCACATCGCGCAGCAGCTCGGCGGCCTGAATCGGGCTGGCATTAATCGAGATATCAACATTGCCGCCACTGTCGTCAAGGCGCAGCCAACAGGCCATCGGCATCTCGCCCGCCTTCAGTTCGCGGTGCAATCTATCCCACAGTGCCAACAGACTTTCCGCCCGCGACTGCCAGCTGCCAGCCTGCTGATAAAACAACTCCACATCAGGCGCGGGCACCGGATACTGTTTGTCGCCGAGGGCGTCATTGAGGGTGTCGACCAGCACTTCCAGCCGTCCGAGCCAGCCACTGGTCTGTTTCGCCAGCTGCGAAGCCAGGTCGCGCAGTGCTTCGCCAATATCGCCATGGGCATAACGATAGCGACCATCTTCCGGATAATCCGCCGACTCCAGCGACTGCTGCAACAGCGGGTAGACAAAGGTCAGTAACTCGGCAATTTTCCCTGCTTCGCGTTCAATGCGCGGCAGCTGGTCGGCCAGTGCGGTGTCTTTCTCAAACACCGGCGCCTGACCTTTGCACTGTTTTTGCAACCGCTCAAGCCAGGTGACACTGTTATTAATTCGGCATTCGGCGCCAAAGTGACGAATGGCGGTATCACCCAAACGGTGGCCTTCGTCAAAGATATAAATGCAGTCTTCCGGCGGCGGCAGTATTGCGCCACCACCCAGCGCCAGGTCGGCCATCACCAAATCATGGTTGGCAACAATGCACTCGCTCTCTTCAAGCTCATTGCGGGCGTTAAAAAAGGCGCATTGATTGACAAAGCGGCAGCGGCGACCACTGCACTGGCGACGGTCAATGGTCAGGGCGCGCCATTCCAGATCCTGGATGCGGGTCTCCCACGAATCGCGGTCGCCGTCCCAACTGCCATCGGCCAACGCGTCCCACATCTCGCGATAGAGATTTTCGGTCTGCTGATTGGGGTTAAAAGCGACTTCGTCTTCAAACAAAAACAGGCCAGCATCCTTGGACTTGATGGCGTCGAGACACTGCTCCATTTTCAGGTTGCAGGCGTAGCGACCGCGACCCTTGACCAGTGCGCAGCTGTGATCCCAGCCACAGGCTTCGAGAAGTTCCGGCAGGTCTTTGTGAATCAGCTGTTCTTGCAGGGCGATGGTGCCGGTGGCGACCACCACGGTTTTTTTCAGCGCCCGGGCGATGGGCAGTGCGGCAATCAGATAGCCAACCGTCTTGCCGGTACCGGTTCCGGCCTCGACCACGGCGATGCGTTTGTCCGGATCGTCCTCGCTGAGGGCATTGGCCACAGTCGCAATCATCTGCTTCTGTCCGAGGCGTGGCTTGAGGTTGCGAGCTTTTAAAAACTGCCGGTAACCCTGCTGGATGGTCTCTCTAACGTCGGGGTTTAACAAAAATTAACATCCCTGTTTTGCCTTTAAATAATTTAATACCGGCGCGGCATAGCACTCGGTAATAATGCCGCGGTAATCCCGCGGTGCGGTG
>JALRJD010000014.1 GCA_023255165.1 Porticoccaceae bacterium
TTGAGCGCATCACTGCCATCGAAGTGGAAGTGACGCCGGCGCCCTGGAGTCGAGCGCAGTTTGAGGATAGCCTTGAGCGTAGTTTGGACAGCCTTGAGCGTAGTCTGGTAAACAGCCTTGAGCGTAGTCTGGTAAACAGCCTTGAGCGGAGTCCGGTAAACAGCCTTGAGCGCACTCAGAACAAAAGCCAAAACCAAATTAACTGCCTGGTTATCTGCCAGCAGCAATTCCACCTAAAGCAATCCGGCGAAAAGCAATCCAGTCAGGTACTGGGCTATCTAATTCTCAGCACATTGATCGATCAAACCGAAGTGTTGAATATCGCCATCGACCCAATCTGTCAGGGTCAGCGACTGGGCTCGCGGTTACTTGAGTTCGGTCTGCAATTATTGCCCGACACTGTCGAGGCGGTGCTGCTGGAAGTCCGGGTTTCCAACTTTGCCGCGATTCGCCTCTATCTCAATCATGGTTTTGTTGAGGTCGGCCGCCGCCGCGATTACTATAAAACCGAGTACGGTCGCGAAGATGCTATATTGATGACTCTGCAGCGATTTAGTGAACAAACACCTTAGTGAATAAAAATCAGGGATAAACTATGAGCGTTCAACTGTTGTATTGGCACTGGCTGGTGCTGGGCATGCTGTTAGTGGCGGGGGAGATTTTTATTCCCAGCTTTACCATTTTCTGGTTTGGCCTGGGTGCGATTGTTGTCGGCCTGGTGATGCTGGTGGTCAAGCTCAGCTTTACCGCGCAGATATTAATCTGGACGGTCTCATCGGTGCTCTTTAGCGTGCTGTGGTTTAAATATTTCAAGCCGAAAATGATTGATAAAACCAATGCCGGCATGAGCCGCGACGCGGTAATTGGTGAATCTGGGCAGGTGATCAAGGCGCCCACCGAACACAGTCGCGGAGAGGTGCGGTTCGCCACGCCGGTGCTCGGTGATGACGAATGGGAATTTATCTGTGACGAGGATATTGCGATTGGCGACCGGGTGTATATCAAAGAGATTTCGGGTAACACATTGATCGTTGTGAAATTAAAGTAACGCTTGAATTTTAACTGGAGAAGATAAGATGGAAGGCCCAATTGTTGTAGTGGTTTTATTATTGCTGGTTCTGATTACCCTGTTAAAAGGTATTCGACTGGTTCCGCAGGGTTCAAAATGGGTGGTGCAGCGGTTGGGCAAATACCACACCTCGCTCAAGCCCGGACTGAATATTATTGTTCCCTATATCGATAACGTTGCCTACAAAGTCAGCACCAAGGATATTGTGCTGGATATTCCCTCCCAGGAAGTGATTACCCTGGATAACGTGGTGATCGTCGCCAATGCTGTGGCCTATATTAATATTGTCGCGCCGGAGAAGGCCGTCTATGGCGTTGAAGATTACGAACTGGCGATTCGCACGTTGGTGCAGACCTCGCTGCGTTCGATTGTTGGCGAGATGAAACTGGATGATGCGCTGTCGTCCCGTGACCAGATAAAAGCCAAGCTCAAGGCCTCTATTTCAGATGATATTGCCGACTGGGGTATCACCCTGAAGACGGTTGAGATTCAGGATATCAATCCATCCGGCACCATGCAGGCGGCGATGGAAGAGCAGGCTGCCGCGGAGCGTCAGCGCCGCGCTACGGTAACCCGCGCCGAGGGCGATAAAACCGCTGCGATTTTGACTGCGGACGGTCGCCTTGAAGCCTCGCGTCGCGATGCTGAAGCGCAGGTAGTGCTTGCCGAAGCGACCAAAACCGCACTGACCAAAGTCAGCGACGCCATTCAGGATAAAGAGCTGCCGGCCATGTATTTGCTGGGTGAAAAATATGTCAGCGCCCTGCAACAGGTTGGCAAGTCTGACAATGCCAAAATTGTTGTACTGCCTGCGGATATTCCCGCGGCGGTGCGCGGCTTGATGAGCAATGCCAAGTAAACCAAGTCGACGGGTTGGCGTTGTTGCTCCGGATCTGACTGTTCAAGGAGACTAATAATGCGGAAACTAACAATACGAAACTTTAATGCAGCAGCACTACTGACACTGGCAGCCGTGGTTGTTATCAGCAGCGGATGCGCCAACGGCTATCGCGGCTATGGCGCACCCAAACAGGTAATCATTGATACCCAGGGCGTCGATATGAATGCCTATTACGACGATCTGGGCGACTGCGAAAACTATGCGCGCCAGGTTGATGTTAGCGCAGAGACCGCCGAAGGTGCGGTCACCGGCGCAGTGGCCGGGGGTGTGCTTGGCGCGGTGCTGGGCAACCATGAAACAGCACAGCGCAGTGCCGGAGCTGGCGCCATAGTAGGCGGCGTAAAAGGCAACCAGCGCGCGCGGCATGAGCAGGAGCGGATTGTTCGCCGCTGCCTGATCGGACGGGGGTATAGAGTCCTCAACTAACAAACAGTCCTCAACTAACAAACAGCCCTCAACTAACAAAGAGCCTTCAATTGATACAAGGCCGGTTATTGTTTAACCGGCCTTTTTTGTAATTTTCTCTGCAGCGTGCGGCGGTGCATCCCAAGAATTTTTGCTGTGGCGGAGATATTGCCATCATTCTGGTTAAGCACTTTTTGAATATGTTCCCACTCCAGTCGATTCACCGACGGTGGCGAATCCTGAACGTCCACCTCACCCGCACTGCTGTCAAACGCGGCAATAATTTCATCGACCCCCGCCGGTTTACACAGGTAGTGCGTGGCGCCGAGTTTGATCGCTTCAACCGCCGTTGAAATACTTGAGTAGCCGGTCAGTATCACCACCTCGAGAGAGGGTTTAAGAGCTTGCAGCTGCTGCAGAATAGAGAGACCCGATTCCTGCTCCAGTTTTAAATCCAGTACCACGCGATCAATGGCCTGGTCACCGAGCCGGTTTTGAATCTGGCTGATCGCCTCCGCACCATTGCGCGCGGTAACCGCCTGCTGACCACGGCGCTGCAGCACTCTGGCCAGCACTTCGCTAAATACGCCATCGTCGTCCACCAGCAGATAGTTCAACGTGTATCTCCCGTGGCCAATGGGGCTGCCAGTGGGAGCGTGAGTGGAAGAGTGATGGTAGTAAGGGTTCCTTTCCCTGCATCACCATCAGTGGCCTGGGCGGCAATATTTTGTAATCTGACTGTGCCGCCAAAGCGGGTCAATGTGGCTTGGGATAAAAACAGCCCCAGCCCCAGACCATCGGTTTTATCGCTGACAAAGGGCTGGCCGATAGTTGCCAGTTTTGCCGGGTCGAGGCCCGCGCCATGGTCGCGAATATTAATTGTCGCCGACTGTTCAGACCAGCTTAGGCTGATATCCACGGTCTCACTGGCATCGGCGGCATTGTTCAACAAATTCAGGATCGACTGGGCAATGGTCGGGTGAAATATTGCACTGACTGCCGGGCTATCGATAACCCTGATAGTGGTTTTCAGGGTCGGCCGCATCAGTTGCCAGCGCTCCAGCAGCTGGTGTAGATAGCGCTCCACCAGTTGTGGTTCCTGCTCTTTATGTTGAAATTCTTCGGCTGTGGTCAGCAGCTGTTTGAGGGTGATTTTGCACTGCTCGATCTGCTGGCTGAGCAGCGCAATATCCGGGTTCTGGTCTCTCTCCAGTAGCATCTCGTCAATAATCAGTTTCATGGTATTGAGCGGCGTGCCCAGTTCATGGGCTGTGCCGGCGGCAAGGGTGCCCACCGCCAGCAGCTGCTCGTCGCGCAACTGGGCATCGCGGCGCATGGCAATTTCCTGCTGCTGCTGTTTCAGGGTTGCAGCCATACGGCTGATAAAGTAAATCACAATAGCGGCACTGATCGAGAAGTTGGCCCACATGCCGAGCACATGCAAATTGTTGTTGCCCATCTGATGGTGGCCGGGGGCGATGGCCGAGATCGGCACATAATATTTCAACAGCAGACTGTAGTTGAGTAGCGCCAGCAGGGCCACTGCAATGCTGGAGCGGCGCGGCAATGTAATCGCCGCGATACTGATTGGAATCAGTAGATAAGAGACAAACGGGTTGGATGCGCCGCCGCTAAAAAATAACAGTATCGAAAAGAACAGAATATCGGTCAGCAGATGGAGCAGAAACTCGCGATCGCCAATCGGTACCACACGGGCGCTGCGCAACCAGATAGCCGCGGTCAGCGACGCGTAGATACTCAGCACCAGAGCAATCTCGGTGACCGGCAGACCAATGGGTTGCACCAGACTGAAAAACAGCAGCGCCAACAGCTGACCCAAAATCGCGATGGTGCGAATCAGGCTGAGGATATAAAGGTTCTGCCGAACGGCCGGATTATTGTCGTGGGGGCTGGTTGTTTGCATCGGCAAATGGTACTAGAAATTGACTTCCATAGAGAGATAAACCGCGCGCCCGGTGGCGGGAATTCTTTCGCCCGGCGCAATGTCACTGCCCGCGATACGGTTAATGCCGTTAAGATGGTTGGCATAGAGTCGGTCAAACAGGTTTTTTATCCCTGCACGCAACTGGAGACGTTGGTTGAGCGACCAGTCGACGCCGAGATTAACAATCGCGAAACCGGCTGATTCAACTTCATTGTTGTAGCGAGCGACATGCTTTTGTCTGGCGTAGACGATCGACTCAAGGGTCAGTTGCAGCGGCGACTGTTCGGCTTGATAGCGCAGGCTGAAACGGGCATTGGCCGGTGCCAGGCGATAGAGATTGTCGGCAATATCAGTGCGCTTGCCGCGAACATAACTGACCACACCGTCCGCCGACCAGTGCTGATTGATGCTGTAGCTCCAGTTGCCATCGATGCCATAAATACGCGCATCGGTATTGCTATAAACCAGCGCCGGCGCACCGCTCATCATGATGCTCAGCATATTAGCTGTATTGTTGCCAGCATTCGTTACACCCTGAATATAGTGATGGATATCGCGATAAAAAATCTGCGGGTAAACAGCCAAACGGTCACCGTTTTTACTGAGCCCAAGGGTTAGTTCGCGAGAGCTTTCGGGCTTAAGCGACAGGTTGCCAATATAGTTGCGGCCATCGGCAAGACCGCCGGTCGCCGATAGCGGCAGCCAGAGAAACGATTCCTGATAGGAGGGCGCCCGCTGTTTGATGCCCAGATCAATGGTCAGCGAGATATCCGCGGTCACTGCACGATTCAGCTTAAGCACCAGATCGGTGGTGTTGTGGTTGAGAGTGCGGTTGGCCTGATTAAACTGCGTGGCCAGCATATTGGCGGCGCTGGCCATCATCGCGGGCATGCCGGATGCGGCCACCGGATTGCTGTGCAGTTCGATGCGATTTTGCCTGATGCCGAACTGGTAGCCCCAGTTGTCAATATCGCCATTAAACTCGGCAAACAGCCCGAAGCTGTCGCGGCTGCTGTGATTAAAATTGACCAGTTCAAAGAGCGTATTTTCGGGGTTGCTGATCAGTGAATGGTGGTTGACCAGATTGCCATCGGTGCCCAGTTTTAGCTCGACTGTATTTGTCTGAGCAAAAGAGAATGGCAGCTCTATATTCACTGCCCAGGAAAGATTCTCCGCCGTGGCGGTATTGCGGCGATAGGCCATGGTTGACGCCGGTGTCTGGCGCAGGCTGAAGTTGTCCATACCATGGGCGACATCGGCCCAGGAGATTGCCATATTAAAACGTCGGTTGCCGCTGTTATTGGTCAGTGTGAGTCCGGCGAGATCGGTCTCGACGTAGACTATATCCATCGCCAGTGCGGGGGTGCCGGTGTCGGCAATATTCTGTCGGCCCAGGTAAAACGTTAACTCGGTGGCAGCGGATTGCCAGCCATAGGCAAGGTCAAATCGGTCGCGCTGATATTGGCTGCCAGTGACGGTTTTATTGTCACCACCGTCAAAATTGTCGCCCTCATTGTGCGAGGCCAGCAGTGAAAATTTCCGCTCCATATTGGCGGTCACCAGTTGCAGGTCGGCGTTGGCCTGCTCGCCATTATCGGTTAATTG